>CAZOIG010000508.1:0-2366 GCA_964579235.1 uncultured Gammaproteobacteria bacterium | reverse complement strand
TTAGATCAATGGTTAGGCTTCGGTACCCAATCTCAGTGAGTAACTCCATAGTCGCCGCCATAATCACCTGTTTGGTCCTTTCGATCTGAGCTTGCTTTGGCGCGCGAGATGCGCGATTTGCTGAAGATTTTGAACTTGGAGTCATTTTACGGGTTTGATGGAGACATGAGTTAAAGAGGGTGGGTGCAACACTTCGTGCCGAACACTTCGTGTCGAACACTCCATATCGAAACCCTCAGGGATCAACAATAACCCACACACACTATGGTCGCAATCCGCACCAATGCGCATAAGAGATTGCCGCGATTACGGAGGTGCATTCCAAACCGCCTACCTTGCGTTAAACAAAACATAATAGTATCGTATAAATTACATGTTCGAACGCACTTTTTTTGGGTCAACCTAATGGCGCATTAATGGCACAGAAACCCTATTTCCACATATCGTAAAACAGCAATGCAAAAGCTAAATAATAAAGTCGCCATCATCACTGGTGGTACAACGGGCATTGGACTCGGCATCGCTAAGGCCTTGGCTGCTGAAGGAGTCAAACTCGCTTTGGTTGGTATGAATCAAGCGAAAGCCGAAGCAGCCGCTGCGGGCCTCTCAAGCGAGGGTGCAACAGCCATTGGTTTAAGCTGCGATGTCACCAATAAGTTGGATATCGAGCGGATGGCAGACCGCGTGTACGCTGAGTTTGGGCGCGTGGATATCCTGATTAACAATGCTGGTGTGGGGCAGGTAGGCGACTTACATACTCTTCAGGAGGCTGATTGGGATTGGATTATGGATGTTAATCTCAAAAGTATTTACCTTGTTAGTTCCGTGTTCTTGCCCCGCTTTATGAGTAGTTCTGACGAGCACTTGATCATGAATACAGGTTCTGAAACTTGCTTCGGTCTGAACGGGCAAGCCTTGGGAAGCATGTTCCCCTATGTTGCATCAAAGCATGCCATGTTGGGTTTAACAGAGATGATGAAGCGCGACTATGCACAGTACGATATTCACGTTAGCGTCCTTTGCCCGGGCCCTGTTGCCACCGAAATATGGAATGCTGAGCGATCTCGTCAAGCGCAGTTTGGTGAAAAAAAATCGGCCGATCCAAAAGTAGGCGAACTACTACACCAGTTGGGGATGGACCCTGAAGAAGTTGGTCGTATGACTGTTGAGGGGATAAAGCGCGGGGATTACTACATTATTACGCACTCAAATATAAGAGAACTAGTAGATAAACGGCACCGTGAAGCCAGCCTCGCGTTGGATCGGACGGACGCGTGGCATGCGCGCAAGATTTGATATTAGCGGCTTGTTTGATGTGTCGCTTTAAGCGGATCTGAAATCGGGCTCCTAACTAGGTACCTTATGAGAACTCATAGTTTTCGGTGTCAGCGTGATCAATCATTGAGTAAAACTCATGCAATCGCCAGGGCATGCTAACCCCAGCGCGGCCATGCTCATTAACGTAGTAGCCTCCGCCGCCTTGCTCGTCTTCCCATAAAAGGTGTTTTAGAGCTTCATCCATTGCTTGGTTGTAGCGCTCGTAGCTCTCTCGTTTAACCTCTATTGTTGCATGCTCGTCTTCGATCATCGCGACCAGCAGGCTGCCAATATAACGTGCAAGGCATTCCACTACCGAATGAAACGAGCCCGCCCGACCCTGCGCGTTGGGGCCATACATAATAAAAAAGTTAGGCAGGGAGGGAACCGTTAAACCCTTGAACGCACGAGCGCCATCTTTGGCCCACAGTTGTTCCAGCGACACGCCATTGGTGCCTCGATATTCAACCGGCCACATGTATTTTTGAACTTCAAACCCAGCGCTTAAAACTATTAGGTCGAAGTCATGATGCTGCCCATTTCCATCGACGACTCCTTTCTCGGTAATATGGTCAATGCCGTCGCTAACCAGCTCAACGTTATCGCGCACCAGCGTGTCGTACCAACTATTGTCGATTACTAAGCGTCGAGACATCGGAGAATGGTTTGGTACCAGTTTGTTGAACCGCTCTGGTTTTTTGGCCACTTTATGACGAATGAACTCTGTTAGCGACTCTTTGAGCTCGTGGTTTTTTCGGTTCACTCGCCCCCCTTGTGCAATCCATTCTGGGTCGAGTTCGTGCAGGTCTTGCATGTTAATTTCAGAAATCGAGTTGGTGTAAATAAACCAGCTTCGATAGCCCGGCATGTGCTCGAGTAGCCAATGCACCTCATCAGGCACTGCGTCGTGATAACCTGAAACCGGTGTCACCCAATTCGGTGTACGTTGAAAAATCGTCAATTTGCTGGCATCCAAACCGAGCCTCCGTGCGAGCTGAGTGCCGGTAGAGCCTGTGCCGATAACAGCGACCTTTTTGCCCTTGAAGTCA
>CAZOIG010000507.1:0-6915 GCA_964579235.1 uncultured Gammaproteobacteria bacterium | reverse complement strand
AGTTGTTCCTTGTTTAATTCGTTCAAGGGTTGCTCTGGAAGCTTAAGGATATTGTGGAAATCGGTTGAATCGGCGTCGAGATAGATCAAGCCGGTCATTAATTTATTCTGCGCTTTATGTTCGTGCAGCGTCATGATCGCGTTGCGATGATCGGTTGGATCATAACCATCGTCTAACTTGCTCAGTTGAACAGAGCCACCGTTGTGCAACGTAACGCGTTTAGTTGAACCTTTGATCTGATCAATTGAGATCTCTTGCTCCATAGGTACGAAATCCATGATCGCCGCCGCTTCAACATGGTCACGCGTGTAATCATAGCTCTTGGTGGAGCCAGCGTGATTATTAAAAGTAACGCAGGGTGAAATAATGTCGATCAAGGCAAAGCCTTTGTGAGCCATGGCGGCCTTAAGTAAAGGCACTAGCTGCTCTTTGTCACCAGAAAAACTCCGCGCCACGAAGGTCGCGCCAAGCTCAAGCGCTAGAGCGACCAAGTCAATTGATTCGTAGGGGTTCGCATTGCCTTTCTTGCTCAGTGAACCTTCATCGGCCGTTGCTGAATCTTGGCCTTTAGTTAGACCATAACAGCCGTTGTTCTCAACGATATAGGTCATATCGAGATTGCGGCGCACGACGTGTGCGAACTGGCCCATGCCGATCGATGCGGTATCTCCGTCACCTGAAATACCTAAATATAATAAATCGCGATTGCCCACGTTTGCACCGGTCATTACCGATGGCATGCGACCATGCACTGAGTTAAAACCGTGCGCCTTATTCAAAAAATAGTTGGGCGACTTCGACGAACAACCGATGCCTGAAATTTTGGCTACTCGGTGCGGCGCAATATTCAGGCGCCATACTGCTTGGATAATTGCCGCACTGATTGAGTCGTGACCACAACCAGCACATAGGGTGGATATACCGCCTTCATACGCTTTGGTGGTTAAGCCCAGCGAATTGACCGGCGAGCTTGGGTGTCTGAACGATGGTTTTAAAAAACTCATAATAGACCTTGGGTATTGTTCTTATCGTTTACGCTGTAGGTTGAATCAGATGAGTGAGAACACTCATGGATCAACCAGTTTTCTTTGATGCCTCAACAGTGGCTGTGAGGCCAAGGGCTGTTTGCAGTTGTTCCAATATGCTCAGCGCGCTAATCGGCTCACCGTTGTAATGCAGAATTGGCGTGATACTGGCTGAATCAAGCTCAAGCTCATTGACCAACAAGGTTTTAAGCTGTGCATCGCGATTTTGCTCAACCAAAAACACTTGGCTATGCGCCGCAATAAACTCTTCAACTTCGTCTTGAAATGGAAATGCTCTAACGCGCAAGCTGTTTAGCTTCACGCCGTGTTGCTGCGCCATTAAATCAATCGCTTCCTCGGTCGACGCCATAGACGTGCCGTAATGAATTACGCCAATTGCTTTGCCTTCGTCCGCAATCTTAATTTCTGGTGCAGGCACGTAGTTGCGCGCAGTGCGCCATTTCACCAATAGGCGCTGCATATTCGCTTCATACTCGTCTGAGCTTTCGGTGTACACCGCATATTCAGTGCGCGATGTACCGCGCGTAAAAAACGCGCCTTTACTTTCATGCACACCGGCGAGTGAGCGATACGTAATACCGTCACCATCAACGTCAAGGTATCGGCCAAAGCGATCCATGTTGTCTAGGTCTTCTTTGCTAACAACTTTGCCAAGATCATATTGCCGCGCATCGTCCCATTCTAAATCGTCGCAAATATGCTGGTTCATGCCTAAATCTAAGTCGGTTAGCATAATCACAGGCGTTTGTAGGCGATCGGCTAAATCAAAAGAGTCAGCCGTCATCTCGAAACACTCTTTGGGTGTCGATGGGAACAACAGCACGTGCTTAGTGTCGCCATGCGATGCGTACGCGCTGATCAATACGTCTGACTGTTGGGTGCGAGTGGGCATGCCCGTTGATGGTCCAGTGCGTTGCACATCGATCAAAACTGCTGGGACCTCAGCAAAGTATGCAAGTCCCAGAAATTCATTCATCAGTGACACGCCGGGTCCACTGGTCGCGGTAAACGAGCGAGCGCCGTTCCAATTCGCGCCGATAACCATACCAATGGCTGAAAGTTCGTCTTCGGCTTGTATCACTGCAAATTTTTGTTCGCCGGTTTCCGCATCAATGCGAAAACGCTTGGCGTACATTTCAAATGCCTCAGCCACCGAGGTTGACGGCGTAATTGGGTACCACGCTGCAACCGTTGCGCCACCGTACACAGCACCTAGGCCACACGCGGCATTACCCTCCATGAGGATTTTGCCTTGATTCAGATCACGTTGTTCTAGTTGCAGCGGAAGTGGCGCGTCGAAGGCGTCTTTGGCTGCATCGAAACCCATCTGCAAGGCTTGAATGTTAGGTGGAATCAGTTTTTGCTTTTTCGCGAAGGTATCATTAACCACACTCTCCAACGCTGAGAACTCAATACCAATAAGATACGCCAGCGAGCCAACGTAGATAATATTCTTAAACAGTTGGCGACGGCGTGGGTCGTTGTATTCATTATTAGTGATCTCTGTGAGCGGCAGGCCAATGTAATGGATGTCGTCACGAATCAGTTTGAAATCGAGCGGATAAGTATTGTCGTAAAAGAAATAACCACCCGGGCAAACGTCGGCAACATCTTGCGCCATGCTTTGCGGGTTAACCGAGACCATCAGTTCAACTTGACCACCGCGGCGACCAAGGTAGCCCGCATCGCTTACGCGAACTTCATACCAAGTCGGCGCGCCTTGAATGTTCGATGGAAAAATATTGCGCGGGCTAACCGGTATACCCATTCTGAAGATGGCTTTCGCAAACATATTGTTGGCGCTGGCGGAGCCAGAACCGTTTACGTTAGCGAACTTAACAACGAAATCGTTTACAACGGGCGCGAGCTTAGGCGCGGAATTTGACGGATTACTCATGCGGCTTTGCCTGCTGATTCTTGCTTGCTGCTCGAGCTTCGAGCTTGCTCTTTCAATAAAACGGGGGCAGGGCGATCGCCTGCTTTAGTCACGGTGTATAAGAACTTCTGCATGTCCCATGCTGATGTTGGGCAACGCTCTGCGCATAAACCGCAATGTAGGCAGACGTCTTCGTCTTTCACCATTACTCGGCCAGTTGGCAGTACATCAGAAACATAAAGGTCTGTTTCTAAGTTTTCTGCGGGCGCGTTCAAACGCGTACGCAAATCGGCCTCATCGCCATTTTCGGTAAAGGTAATGCAGTTGGTCGGACAAATATCGGTGCACCCATCGCATTCAATACAGGTCGATTCGGTGAACACCGTTTGCACGTCGCAGTTTAAGCAGCGTTCCGCTTCGATGAAGGCTTTCGCCTCATCAAAGCCTAACTCAGACTCGATTTTGCGATCTTGTAATGACTGTTCAATTGGGCGATGAGCTGAGTGCTGTCGATCATCATCGATCACCGGGCTGTCATACGCCCACTGGTGAATGCCCATTTTGGTGCTCACTAGGTTAGTTCCTGGAGCGGGGCGGTCGGTAAGTGTCTTGCCGTTAACAAACAAATCAATAGAAATAGCCGCTTGGTGGCCATGGGCTACCGCGGTGATAATGTTTTCTGGTCCGAACGCCGCGTCACCGCCAAAGAATACTTTTTCGTTAGTCGACTGAAAGGTAACCTTGTCTATCACCGGTATTTCCCAGTCACCAAATTCAACGCCGGCGTCTTTTTCAATCCACGGAAAGGCGTTATCTTGACCGATCGCCATAATGGCATCGGTACATTCAATGGTGACTACTTCGCCGGTTTCAGTGATCGAGCGTTTACCGTTTTCGTCGTAGTGCGATTCCACGACTTTAAATTCCATACCCGCGAGCTTGCCGTCTTCAATAATGAATCGGCTAGGGCTGTGGTTGGCTAGAATTGGAATGCCTTCAGCCAGCGTATCGTCTTTCTCCCATGGCGAGGCCTTCATGGCTTCAAAGGTAGAGCGAACGGTTACAGTTACTTCTTCGCCACCAATTCGTTTAGCCGTGCGGCAGCAATCCATCGCAGTGTTACCACCGCCCACGATAACCACTTTCTTGCCAATCTCTTTGGTGTGTTCGAACGCTACGCTCTCGAGCCAATCGATACCAATATGGATGTTGGCATCGGCTTGCTCGCGGCCTTCAATTTTAAGGTCTTTGCCACGGGGCGCGCCTGTGCCAACAAAGATGGCATCGTAGTCTTTATCCAGGATCGATTTTAGGCTATCCACACGTTGGTTGAAGTGCGTCATAACGCCCATGTCCAAGACATAGTCGATCTCTTGATCGAGTACCGACTCAGGCAATCTAAATGAAGGAATCTGCGTGCGCATAAAGCCGCCCGCTTTGGGGTTCTCGTCATATAGGTCAATATCGTAACCCAATGGCATTAAGTCCCGCGCCACGGTTAATGATGCGGGTCCCGCACCAATTAGCGCTATGCGCTTACCGTTCTTAACCTTGGGTATTTCTGGCATTTGGCCATCAATCGCCGCGTCTTCTTTATGATCTGCGGCTACTCGTTTTAAGCGACAAATAGCAACCGGTTCTTCGTCAACTCGGCCACGTCGGCACGCTGGCTCGCAGGGTCGATCACAGGTTCGACCGAGTACGCCAGGAAAAACGTTTGATTCCCAGTTCACCATGTACGCATCCGTATATCGCCTCTGGGCGATTAAGCGAATGTATTCAGGTACAGGGGTATGGGCTGGGCAAGCGAGTTGACAATCGACTACTTTGTGGAAGTACTCAGGATCAGAAATATCGGTGGGTTTCATATTAGTCAATTTTGAGGCGCCAGACCGTAGCTGGTGACAACGCTAACGTACCAAGTAGAGCGTTTTCGCGACCTCATTTTCTGGTTGTTTGCCAGATACTAGCATGGGTTTTTTGAGGCGTACACTGCTTTGTTAAAACCTGCTTTCGAATCGATTATCGACTGCTAGAACGCGCTTCTACCACCAGTATTTTCCCCAAAGCTCGGGATTAGCCCAGTTGTCAGGGTTTAACCAATCGGGTGTGCGTTTATAGCTTGCGATGCTGTACTTGAAAAGCGCATGGTGGCTCGACTCTTGGGGGTACTCATTCACGCGCACCAGCGCCATGCTTAGCATGTCACTGAGTTGCCACTGACTGACCGCCTGCTCATCATTTAAGGCGAGGTAGACGCAATACTGCCGACTGAGTTGATCGCGCAGGGCGGCAAGTAATTGACGCCCCAATGCTTTTGATTCGTGTTCTATTACTTGGCTCACAATGGCTAGGTCAAACAGCTTGGGCTGCTGTAAAACTGTTTGCCAGTCTTGCGCGCTAACCTGCGCTACCTCAACCTGCACACCTAATACCGCTTGCTGACTAACGTAGTCGCGCGCGATGTCACCAAAGTCGTGACCTAGCATAAGAATGCTGTGCGGTTGTGCGACTGAGATTAGAGTTTCAATGTCAAATTGAGCGGTAGAGGGTAGGCTCATGTAAGCTTTGCTGAAAATTGTTAGAAGAACTGCTCGATTGCTTCCACGAAGTTTAGCAGACGGAGTAAACTACCCCTATGCAGATAGCCGACATCTTTTTAGAGGCGGTTTCTTAACTTAAATTTTCGAGTACGTTTGTACGTACCTTTTTTCTCTGAATTATGAGTGATAGTAACGTTGTCGAGCGCCAGCCTTTAGCCGATTTTGCTGAGAAGGCGTATCTAAACTATTCCATGTACGTGATCCTAGATCGCGCATTGCCGTTTGTTGGCGATGGCCTTAAACCAGTGCAGCGACGCATCGTGTACGCGATGTCTGAACTCGGTTTACATAATGCGGCAAAATATAAGAAGTCTGCGCGTACTGTGGGGGATGTGCTCGGTAAGTACCATCCACATGGCGATAGCGCGTGCTATGAAGCGATGGTGCTAATGGCGCAACCTTTTAGCTATCGCTATCCCTTAGTAGACGGTCAAGGTAACTGGGGCTCTACCGACGATCCCAAAAGTTTCGCCGCGATGCGTTACACCGAATCGCGTTTGGCGCCCTACGCACAAAGCTTGTTATCAGAGTTAGGTCAGGGCACCACGGATTGGCAACCCAACTTCGACGGCACTATCCAAGAGCCGATTAATCTGCCTGCGCGCTTACCTAATATCTTGTTGAATGGTGGCTCGGGTATTGCCGTAGGTATGGCGACTGATATTCCGGCGCATAATATTCGTGAAGTGGTAGAGGCCTGCGTTCATTTATTGGAGCACCCTAAAGCCACAGTCGCTGAACTGGTCAATTTTATTCAAGGCCCTGACCTAGCCAGCGATGCGGAGATTATTACTCCGCGTGAGCAAATTATGGAAATGTATGAAACCGGCAATGGTTCAATTCGCCAACGCGCGCTGTATCAAAAAGAAGCCGGCGAGATTGTGATTCAGGCGCTGCCGTACCAAGCCTCGGGCGCTAAAGTGCTTGAGCAAATTGCGGCGCAAATGCAGGCCAAGAAGTTGCCTATGGTGAGCGATCTTCGAGATGAATCTGATCAAGACAACCCCATGCGTCTAGTGATTGTGCCACGCTCCAACCGAGTCGATGTAGACTCGTTGATGAGTCATCTTTTTGCCACCACGGACCTAGAGAAAAGCTATCGCGTTAATATGAACATGATCGGCTTAGATGGTCGCCCCCATGTCTACGATTTACGTCAGTGTCTTAAAGAGTGGCTAAAGTTTCGTATTGAAACAGTCCGCAAACGTCTGCAATTTAAGTACGACAAAATAGTAGACCGTTTGCATATCTTGGAAGGCTTGCTGGCGGCGTATCTAAACATCGATGAAGTCATAGCGATCATTCGGAACGAAGACCACCCCAAGCAAGCATTGATGGAGGCCTTTGGGCTGAGTGAGCGGCAGGCCGATGCGATTCTCGAAATTCGCTT
>CAZOIG010000506.1:0-3551 GCA_964579235.1 uncultured Gammaproteobacteria bacterium | reverse complement strand
CTGATCTTGGTCTAGTGTTGTCACGCTGGTTTTTGGTTGGGCTTGGCTTGGTCGGTGTTGCTCTTGCCTGGAATCCTCCGGCACTGGTCGGAATTTTTGCGCAAAAAGGCGTTTACGGTCTCGCTGCTGCATCCGCCGCACCGATACTAATGGGAGTGTTGATCAACCGTGCCATACCCGCTTGGGTTGCCATGAGTGCAGCCGTGGTCGGGCTATTTACGCATTTGGCTCTAATGTTTGGGGCGGGGGTTGCGAACCCTGCTGTGTCTGCCACTTGGGCAATCTTCGTTTCTTTCACGGTCTTTGGAATAGGTCTAGCTCTTTGCAAAAAACGCTGAGGTAATTGCGATGCAAGCCGCCGAGCGTTGCGTAGTCAGTAAAATTTTTTGAGTTGAGCGTATTGACAATTCAACGCTTGTTGAGTATTTTTCAACAGGTGTTGAAAATAATATGTCCAATGCAACACTCAATTACCACAAGAGGAGACCAATGAAACTGTTCAAATTTAAAGCAACGGCTGTGGCCATGGCACTGACTGCCAGTGCGGGCGCGGCTATGCCGACATACGCTCAGTCATCCAATACGACTGGTGCACAGCTTGAAGAGATCGTCGTAACAGCACGCCGCCGCGAGGAGTCCTTGCAGGATGTGCCAATTGCGGTTACCGCTATTTCCGCAGAAGAATTATCGTTACGCGGTGCAACCGATATCTCAGAATTATCGCAATCAGTCCCTAGTTTAACGCTAGAGGCTTCGCGCGCCACCAATACAACCCTAACCGCATTTATCCGTGGTGTTGGTCAACAGGACCCACTGGCAGGATTTGAGCAAGGTGTAGCCTTGTACATTGACGATGTTTATATGGCGCGTCCCCAGGGTGCTCTTCTCGATATCTATGACGTAGAACGAATTGAAGTACTTCGTGGCCCGCAGGGTACCTTGTATGGTCGTAACGCGGTGGGTGGCGCAGTCAAATATGTGACTCGGCGTTTGTCTGACGAAACAGAGTACCGAATTCGCGCCTCCGTTGGTGAATACAGTCAGCGTGACCTGGTTGCAACCGCGTCTGTGCCGATCAACGATAAGCTGCGCATTGGCGGTACCGTCGCCAGCTTGAATCGTGATGGTTTCGGTAACAACCGCACAACCGGTCAAGACAACTACAATAAAGACATCATGGGCGTGCGCTTGAGTGCTGAATACGAGCCGAGCGATTCAGTGTTTGTAAGACTCAGTTACGACCGAACTGATGATGATTCCAACCCGGTGGCAGGCTACCGTCCTTTTGCGGCGGCAATCAGTGGTTCAATGCCACTACCCAATGTACGCGACACTGAAGCCGGTGCAGCCATTAGCCCATCGACAGCGGGTATTGGCGGACGCAATAATGTTGAAAGTGAAGGTTTGCACGTTTCTGTTGATTGGGAAATCAACGACAACTTAACGTTCAGGTCAATCACGGCAAGCCGCGAGGATTTCACCGAATCGGTGATCGACTTTGACAGCTTGGCGGCTCAAGATTTCGACGCTCAAGTTATTTACGACAACGAACAGTTCAGCCAAGAGTTTCAATTCTTGTACGACACTGATCGCATGAATGTGGTTGCTGGCCTCTACTACCTAGATGCGACTGCATCGAATGACTTCGACGTAGTATTGGGCACGCTAGGTTTAGCTGCTTTTGGCGCTCCGCTTACTGCTTACACAGGTGGTGTTGTTGATACTAAAGCGTGGTCATTATTCGCCGATGTAACCTACCAGCTAAACGATCGCTTAAGTTTAGCTCTGGGTGGACGCTATACCGAAGACGAGCGAAGCGCAGACATTTTTCGCGCAAGCTATCTTGGTACGGGCTCACCTCAATTGGGTAACCCAAGCGCGTTCTTTTTGTCAGCTACCAGTGATTTTGAAGCAACGCGAACATACGACGATTTCAGTCCGCGCGTAAATCTTTCCTACGCTCTGAATGACGATATGAATGTGTACGCTGGTTACAGCCAAGGTTTTAAAGCGGGTAGCTTCGATCCTCGTGGTGCGAACTTTGCCACAGCAGAAGTTGAGCAAGGCTTTGATCCAGAAGAGATCGATTCATTTGAAATTGGTTTAAAAGCAACGCTGTTAGATGGCCGCGCAACAACCAATATCGCGATCTTTAGCTCTGACTACCAAGACCTGCAAATACCAGGCTCAGTGGGTGTTGATACAACTGGCGACGGCAATAACGATAGCTTTGTGGGCACAGTAACCAATGCTGGCCAAGCCGACATCAGCGGTATTGAGTTTGAAGGTAACTTCTTACTCAGCGAGAGCTTCTCAGCTCAATTTTCAATGAGTTTGCTGGACGCGGAGATCGAAGAGTGGATTGTTAATGGCGTAAACGTCGCCGATCAACGTGAAGTTCAAAACACACCTGAGACTATGATTTTCGCAGGATTGAACTACAACACCGAGCTTGATTCAGGCGGCTCACTTTATGCTGGCATCAACGTTTCGTATCGAGACGATACTTTCCAGTTTGAACTACCAACCCCTGTGCTTGATCAAGAAGCGTATGAAATCGTCAATGCCAGCGTAGTCTGGACTAACGACGATGACTCGTTGCGCCTTGGCCTACATGCGAAGAACTTAACCGATCAAGACGTCAAGACATCCGGTTACTGCTTCGGCTCAGGTGGTTGCCCATCAACCCTAGGCTTGGAAGACAACACAACTGTTTTCTACGCTGCTCCTCGCACGGTGACGGCTACGCTTGAGGCCAGTTTCTAACTTCTCTCCAAGTTATTAACCTGTGTTGGGCGGGTGTGGTCATGCCGCATCCGCCCTTTTTTTAAATTCTTTTGATTACGGGCGATTCGAGGTAATAGTTGAATCGACAGTGTATGCAACATTTTCCTTCAGATGCACCCTTGCTACCGGAGATTCTTTCGCTCCATGGCAAATGGCGGAATAACAAAACAGCAGTGATCTGCGATGGCGAGCGTCTCACATGGCGTCAGTTTGTCGACTCAAACCATCAACTCGCTAATGGCCTGCTTTCGAGCGGTCTCAACGTGGGTGACGCCGTGGGTGTTGTGATGTCAAACGGCATTCCAATGCTCAACACACTGATGGCATGTATGAGCGCTGGCTTGGTTTCAGTGCCGATCAATTTATCGGTGAATCAAGAAGCGCTAATCAATATGCTCAAAGATGCGAGCGTTAAAGCGGTAGTGGTTACAAGTGAACAACGTGAGCGCGTTGACGCTATTCGAGACCAATTAGCAAGCGACACACTTTTGATCTGTGAATCAAGCGCACCTGCTTGGAATGACTTACCTACCTTGATGAGTGGTCAGCCAACGCACCTTCCCAAAGTATCCATTCAAGACGATGCCGCGTTGAATGTGATTTACAGCTCAGGCACCACTGGTTTACCAAAAGGCATACTCGCGACGCAGAAGGGTCGACGTGATTGGGCGTATGACTTGGCCATAGCGTTACGCTATCACGGTGAATCGCGCACCTTGTTATCGATTGGTCTGTACTCAAATATCTCTTGGGTCGCCATGCTC
>CAZOIG010000505.1:0-4252 GCA_964579235.1 uncultured Gammaproteobacteria bacterium | reverse complement strand
GGTAATCACTCATAGTAGTTTCTAGATTGCGCTTCGGTCGTGCTTGGACAGTAGTCCGTTGATGTGAATACTTAGGTTGATGTAAATGCTTAGGTTGATGTAAATGCTTAGGTTGATGTAAATGCTTAGGTTGATGCAAATACTTAGAAAGCAGAGCCATTTTATAGAGCAGATGCTAACTTCTGAACAACCGCGATAACAGTTGTATCAAAATTTTAAGTGGTATCAAAGACCTGAACAAATACTGTTAAGAATTTTGCTAGACGCGGGTAGTTACCAAACAACACTTGCTGTTCAAAGCTATTCAGGCTTGTGTCTATTGTGAGTGCTATCCGGCGTATTTCAAGTGCTGCTAACTATCATGGCTTATTGCCGCCGCATCACCAATTAATCCAACATCGAGAAACGCCTTGGCATGCTATTCGAGCCTCCCGAAGCGCTTTGCTAGCGCGAAAACGCGCTTCTATACCGCTTCACTCCAAGCCTAACTGTATTCTCACAGCTTGACCTTTGCCCGCAGAGAATGTTTACTGCTTATGCAAAGTATTACAAATGCCTTGCTCTAAAGCGTGAAAGACACAGGCAAAGCGCCTAAATGGACGTTGATGTTCGTGTTATCCCGCTTCAAGAAATTACATATATAACACTAAAAAGATTCATTCAGAGGATATGTAAGATGGCTTCCAAAGGAACAGTAAAATGGTTCAATGCTTCTAAAGGTTTTGGTTTTATCGAGTTAAGTGACGGCGGCGCCGATGTGTTTGCTCACTTCTCAGAAATTGAAATGGAAGGATACAAAACACTAAAAGAGGGCCAAGAGGTAGAGTTTGACCTCGAAGATGGCGAAAAAGGTCCTAAAGCAGCTCGTATTCGGGACGTCAGTAGTTAACAACAAGTAGACATTTATGATCAGCGCGTAAGGTTTTCGTCTCAAAACAATGCGCGCAATAAAAACCAAGCACACTAACGCTTGATCGCGAAATCTTCGTCAGGCAAACGTACTTGGTTGTTTAGAACTCAAACCTATGTTTTACCTTGGTAAAACACTTGGGGGTAAACCGCTTTCACCTATCCGTGCGACTCCATTGCGTGTGCTCGCAGGTTTTACCTTGCTCGTTCGAACCATAGGTTCGTACCATACAAAATTTGGGCAAAAAAAAGCCTCTTTCAAAAAAGAGGCTTTTGAGTGATGACTATCTCATCGAGTCGAGTATTTCGTTAAACGTCGCACTCGGTCGCATCGCTGCAGTCGCTAAGTCCTCATCTGGGTAATAGTAACCATTGATATCAACTGGTTCACCCTGTGCCGCTTCCAACTCACCAAGAATTTTATCTTCGTTTGCCTTAAGCGCCTCTAAGAACGGCTTGAATCGCTCAGCAAGCGCCGCATCTTTGTCTTGAGCAACCACTTCCTCTGCCCAATACATAGCCAGATAAAAGTGGCTTCCACGGTTGTCGAGTTCTTTCACTTTTCGAGACGGTGACTTACCGCTGTCTAACAACTTAGAAGTAGCCGCATCCAGCGTTTCGGCCAAAACTTGAGCACTGGCATTGTCGGTCGCATCAGCTAAATGTTCGAAGCTTGCGGCGGTGGCAAGAAATTCGCCTAAAGAATCCCACCGTAAGTGCCCCTCCTTATTGAACTGGCTAACGTGTTTAGGCGCAGAACCACCCGCGCCCGTTTCAAACAAGCCGCCGCCATTCATGAGCGGTACGATTGAAAGCATTTTGGCGCTGGTACCCACCTCAAGAATTGGAAACAAGTCAGTTAAGTAATCGCGCAATACATTGCCCGATACAGAAATCACATTTTTACCCGTGGCAATCACTTCTAATGAGAAGCGCGTCGCCTCGGCTGGAGACATAATGCGAATGTCTAAGCCATCAGTATCGTGATGTTCTAAGTATTCCACTACTTTGATAATCAGTTGCGCCTCATGTGGACGGTTCTTGTCCAGCCAGAATACCGCTGGGTCACCAGTTTTTCTAGCTCGACGCACAGCCAACTTAACCCAGTCTTGAATGGGAGCATCTTTTACTTGGCACATGCGCCAAATATCGCCCTCTTCTACAGCGTGCTCAAACAAGACCTTACCGGTGTCTTCGTCGATCACACGCATGCAACCGTCGTATTCCATTTCGTACGTCTTATCGTGCGAACCATATTCTTCGGCCTTTTGAGCCATAAGCCCTACGTTCGAAACGCTACCGATCTTAGTCGGGTCCAAGGCGCCATGCTCTTTGCAATAATTTATGACTTCTTCATAAACGTAGGCGTAAGTACTTTCCGGGATCACCGCTTTAGCGTCGCGTAAATTGCCTTTCATATCCCACATCTTGCCTGAATTACGGATCATTGCGGGCATAGAAGCATCAACAATTACATCACTTGGCACGTGTAAATTGGAAATGCCCTTATCTGAATCAACCATCGCAATGGCAGGCCGATCCTCGTAGCATTTCATAATATCAGCCTCGATCTTGTCTTTTAGATCGCCTGAAATTTGATCAATTATGCTGTACAAGTTACCGAGGCCATTGTTCGGTTGAACATTAAGCTCTTTGAACAGCGTGGCGTATTTCTCATACACATAGCTGTAGTAAACGGTGACCGCATGACCAAAAACGATCGGATGCGACACTTTCATCATGGTCGCTTTGACATGCAAGCTAAAAAGAATGTCGCGCTCTTTAGCGTCGTCGATTTGCTCTTGGTAAAATTTGCGAAGCGCCTTTTTGCTCATAAACATGGCGTCGATTACTTCGCCCTTGAGCAATTGAATATTTTCTTGAAAGTTCTCGCTATTCCCGTATTTGTCGGTGAACTCGATTCGTACTTTGCTGTCTTCAAGCATGGTTCGTGAGCGTTCGCTGGTGCGAAAGTCACCGCCATTCATGGTTGCAACATGCGCTTGCGACGTGGGCAACCACTCACCCATACTATGAGGGTGTTTGCGCGCATAATTCTTGACTGCCGCGGGCGCGCGTCGATCAGAGTTACCCTCACGTATCACCGGATTCACGTTACTGCCTTTGACCTGCTCGTATAGCGAACGCACTTTCTTTTCTTCATCGCTTTGCGGGTCATCTGGAAAGTTAGGTAAATCGTAGCCTTTAGCTTGCAGTTCCTTGATCGCCGCCTTGATTTGCGGGATCGACGCGCTGATATTTGGCGTTTTAATCACGTTCGCTTCAGGTTTGTGCACAAGCTCGCCCAGTTCAGAAAGCGCATCTGGAACGCGTTGATCTTCTTTTAAATAGTCAGAAAAGATTGCCAAGATGCGGGCCGCGAGAGAGATATCCTTGGTTTGAATATCCACATCACAACTCGCAGCAAAGGCTTGAAAAATGGGCAATAGTGAACGAGTTGCAAGCGCTGGGGCTTCGTCGGTAAGGGTGTAATAGATGGTCGGCTTTTGTGCGCTCATAGTTTTCTTATTCCTACTATTTTTGTTTATTGTCGTCTTCAGACGCTCGTTTATTGACGAGAGCATTCAGCTCCGAATCAACGGCGTGAGTGTGTCTTGTCAGGTTCTGTGTGCAGGTGCTTGCGGTGATCTCGCTCGCGATCCGTGTTCATCAGCAAGTTCGATTTGAACCGGCTTAGAATCTAGCTCGAAGCAGGCCAAACTCAAATTTTGATGCCAACTACAATACAGCCCGAAAATGTGGGGCGGATAATACCACATTTGCAGTCAACTTAGATTTTCACGATATACACCATTGGTCGTATACTCTTGAATATTGGCAAAGCAAAAGTTATTTCAAACAGAATATGACCACACCACCAACCAGATGGCAGCCTGACGTAACCGTCGCCGCCGTGTGCAAACACGAGGGACGCTACTTACTGGTTGAAGAACGTTCCAAGTCGACGGGTGAAATTGTGTTCAACCAACCTGCGGGGCACATCGAAGCCAATGAGAGCATCATCGAGGCGGTACGGCGAGAAGTGCTGGAAGAAACTTGCCGACACTTCCTGCCACAGGGCCTGGTGGGCTTTTATCGACTTGCAATATCGCCTGAGAAGACCTATCTAAGGTATACGTTCCACGGCGAAGTCAGTGACATAGACCCCTCAGCGGAGCGAGATACAGATATTCTCGATACGCATTGGCTTAGCCGCGAAGAAATCGAACAGCATCAAAACTTGCGCAGCCATCTTGTACTCCAATGCATTGAAGACTTTGAACAAGGTTCTAACTACCCTTTAGACCTTCTAAAAGACTCATAAGCTCTGTTAGATACACGC
>CAZOIG010000504.1:0-3570 GCA_964579235.1 uncultured Gammaproteobacteria bacterium | reverse complement strand
TAGCCCTTGGCGTCATCAAAGTGCATTACACACGTTGAGTTGCCGTGAATACCCATTTTCTCTGCAATTGAGCCACACTTAACGCCATTGCGATCAGCCACAGGACCGTCTTCATTGACGTTGAACTTAGGTACCAAGAACAGCGAAATACCTTTAATGCCGCGTGGTGCGTCGGGTAATCGAGCCAAAACAATGTGCACAATGTTTTCGGCCATATCGTGCTCACCAGAGGAGATAAAGATCTTGCTGCCGCTGATTCGATAGGTGCCGTCTTCATTAGCTTCTGCATCGGGCACCGCAGAGGTTTTCAACAAACCTAAGTCTGAACCGCAATGTGGTTCAGTCAAACACATGGTGCCAGTCCACTTGCCCTCAACCATGGGCGGCATGAAACGATCTTTGAGGTGCGCCGGAGCGTGAGTATGAATAGTTTTCATCGCACCTGAGCTCAAGCCTGGATACATACTCCAGCTATGGTTGGTGGCGATCATCATTTCCATGAACACCAATGCCATGGATTCTGGCATGTTTTGACCACCGTACTCTTCAGGGCAAGCTAATAGCGGCCAGCCGTTTTCGCAAAACTTCTGATAAGCCTCTTTGAAACCGGTTGGGGTAGTGACCTCGCCGTCGTTCCAGGTGCAACCTTCTTCGTCACCGACTTTGTTAAGGGGGGCAAGTTCGTTTTCACAAAACTTCGCGGCCTCTTCCCAAATCGCGCTCACCATTTCAGGCTCTGCTGCTTGGCCTTTAGAAAAGCGTGCATAGTGAGTGGGCATATCGAGCACCTCATCGGCAACGAAATGCATGTCTTTTAATGGCACTTTATAGTTCATTAGATTCCTCGTCTATATTGATCGAACGCACATCGTTCGGTGATTAATCGCTAACACTTAGTAGCGACTTGGTCATTTGAATTAAGTCTGCGAAATACGCATTAATAATGGTTTCTCGTTGCTGGTTAGTTTGTGACACACTGTTTTGCAACTGAGTTTTCCACGGTTTTAAATACCAATCTTCCAGTAAAA
Source organism: uncultured Gammaproteobacteria bacterium (assembly GCA_964579235.1). Lineage (GTDB taxonomy): Bacteria > Pseudomonadota > Gammaproteobacteria > Arenicellales > Arenicellaceae > Arenicella. Next base: position 2,542 of record CAZOIG010000504.1, on the reverse strand, counting down.
CCACGATCGCATTGGCGATCGCTCTCGGATGCTCCGCTTTGAATTGCCCAGCCGATACACCGGCTTCAATCAAACTAGCAAACCCCTCAATCGCGTCCAGTTCGATGCGAGTAGACGCTTGTTGCTCTGACTCCGGCAAACTCCGAGTTTCAAAAAACAGAAAGAAATACCAAGGCTGTAACACCGTACTCGCGTAAAGATGAAAGCGTATAAGCTGTTCAATTTGCGCTAAGTACGTCTCGGACGAGCTGGCGTGATCTCGAGTCAACTCACTGCTGAGTCGCACAATATCCGCCACCATTACAACAATGTCTTCTTTCCTACCGATACAGGAGTAAATTGCGCCCATACTCATTTGAGTACTCTTTGAAAGGTCTCGCAACGACATTCGGCTAAAACCCGATTGAGCCGAAATCTCAAAGGTGGTGGTCAAAATTTTCTCTAAGTTGGCCACCGCAAACTTAGCCTTTTGAGTCTGGATTGTCTCGCGATGACGCTCAAACAGAGTGGTGTACAGCGCTTCACCTTGGAGCGGAAAAGTGGCCAAAAAACGCTCATACGAATGGGTATCCACTAAAGGTAATTGCGCATCCGGGCCAAGCTCTTGATGGTGTCTTAAATCCTGCATGGCGAAAGTCTATCACAAAATAAAACGAACGCTCGTTTTATTTTGTGATAGCTGTGTGAATAAATATCGAGATTACTTAAGCGCAAGTGAGAACTTCAGCGCTACCAAAGTACCAACAATTAGATACACTAGAACGGCTTAGAACCAGAGCTAGTACAACCCAAGATGAAACTGATTTCGATCCAAAAAAATGAAGTAAAGCCCTTACTGTTCGCGTGTTTGCACTTTTACTTGATCTTATGCACCTACTACATAGTTCGCCCAATCAGAGCAGAAATGGCAGTTGCAAATGGTGTAGAGAATATCCAATGGTTGTTTCTGCTCGCGATGCTCGTATTGTTTGCCATTGCACCTATCTTCGGCTGGATTACATCACGCTACAAAACTCGCGAGTTTTTGTCCTATATCACACTGTTCTTTGCGCTCAATCTGCTCGTATTCTATGCCCTATTCTTAGATTCCGAACGACCAGCATGGGTGACACGGGCGTTTTACGTATGGGTTAATGCCTTCAGTATGTTCATAGTCTCCTTGTTTTGGAGCTTTATGAACGACATCTTTGAGACGAAGCAAGCTCGGCGCCTGTTTGCCTTTATAGCGGCGGGCGGCACCGCCGGCGCTATATCCGGCCCACTCATTACCGCAAACTTAGTTGAAACCTTTGGGCTAGCGCCGCTCTTACTCATATCGGCAACCACACTCAGCTGCTCTGTGTTTACCATACGCTGGCTAGTGCGCTGGCGAAACCAACAGAAGACCTCTGCTCAGCACTCTATGCTCGCGAGTTTTCAAATCAACTCGGCAAAATCAAATCTAGAGGCACAGGAAAAACCAAAGCAGTCAGAACAATTCGGCGAGTCACTGGGCGGCGGCGCGTTGAGTGGATTAAAACTAATTGTTCAATCACCTTACTTGCTGGCTATCTGTGCGTTCATCACCCTCTATGCAGTGAGCATCACCTTTGTGGTAATCCAACAAGCCGAACTTATTGAGCAAACGTATTCTGATCCGGCACAAAGAACTAAACTATTTGCGCAAATAGATCTGGGCGTTAATGTGCTGACCCTGATAATTCAGATTTTCGTAACCAGTAAATTGCTGGAGTGGTTGGGTTTTCGCATGACCCTACTGATTATTCCAGTCGGCATAACCATCGGTTTTGGCCTGATCGCCGTCATGCCGATTCTGCCCGTCTTAATCGCTGTGGAAGTATTCAGAAGAGCCGGTGACTACGCGATTATGAAGCCGGCGCGGGAATTACTATTCTCAGTAGTAAGCCGCGAGGAAAAATATAAGTCCAAGAACTTTATCGATACCGCCATTTTACGCACGGGTGACACGATCTCGTCTTGGCTCTATAACGGGGTAAAAGTGCTTGGTGCAGGCGGAGCGGCCATTCCAGCGATTAGTGTCGGACTGGGGTGCGCTTGGTGCTTGGTAGCCTACTCGCTCGGCAATCAGTTTAAAACGCGCCAGCAGAGCCAAGCCTTACCGAGCGCGTCTCATCCAGACGCCTAAACCACTTATCTAGGCTCGTCTTCCAATAGCAGCATGTGAATGCCGCCCATCGCTGGAACACATTGCTTAGCAGGCGTTGGCCGCTGATCTAAGTAATCAGGCGCTGTAGATGACGTTGCCGAGAACGTCGCGCTCAGCTGTGCGGAATAAGGTCCACAACTGTCGGCACCTGTTCCACTACCTGAAATGCTGCGACCATTGACTGTGCCACTAACATTGACGCTAACACGGCACTCACCGGTAACGACTGGAAGATCATTTTCAACGATTTCAAAGACTCCAGAAAATGTACCATTTTGCTGGACCTGTGCGTTCATCAACTCGCCATCAACAAACATGACAAGACTGCGGTCATCGCGTACCGTAATCGTGGTGCTTTCTGTCAGAGTATCCGCT
>CAZOIG010000503.1:0-1507 GCA_964579235.1 uncultured Gammaproteobacteria bacterium | reverse complement strand
AAAAGGAACATCGCATTAAAACAGCCATCGACCCAAGCCTACAATTACTGGGTTCGAGCAGTGAACTACACAGCGCTATATCTAACCTTGTGACTAACGCGATTTATTACACGCCCGCCAAAGGGCGAGTCGAAATTCCTTGGAAAGCTGCCGACAGCGGTGCGACGCTTAGCGTTCGCGACAACGGGGACGGCATCGAAGCACACCATTTGGAGCGGCTCACACAACGTTTTTATCGAGTCGATACTAACCGCTCACGCGACGGTGGCGGTACAGGCCTAGGACTAGCAATCGTGAAACACGTGCTGCAACGCCATTCATCAGAGCTTCAAATCAAGAGTAAAGTAGGCGAAGGCAGCAAATTCAGTTGTTTCTTCTCCAGCTCGCAAGTGATTTCAGCGCCATCTAGTGCGCGGGCTAACGACCAAGCTAAGGTAACTAGAATCTACTAGCCCACCTTTTGGATTGTTTCGCTGGCCTGAATTCAACCACCGGATTAAAGCCGATAGCTGGCCTGTTACTTTATAACAAGGCCAATAGATAGGCGTGATCACTCGCTCGGTCGGAGTTCTCACCCGGCGCCACGCCAATCAATTCATTGCCGTGGAGGATTTCAAATTGCGGCTTGGATTCATCGACTAGCGATTGACTGGCAACCCCATGCATTAACAATTGCAACTTACCCCGATGGTTGTACTCAAAACGCTGGTTTGCGGGTAGCGTCATGACTAAATTGCGTGCACCCAGTGATTCCAATAGCTGCAACGATGGACTGAGTTCGGAGTCGTTAAAATCACCCGTCACGTAATAATCTTGTTGGCGCTCATCAAGCGCCACCATTTCGTCAAGGATAATCTGTGCCTGAGCTTGCCGCACACTTTGCTTGGGGTCAAAGCCAGGCCTGTCAGGGCTGAAAGCGCCCTGCTGGTGGCGTTTTGACGCAAGGTGTAAATTGATCAGAGTAAGCGCTCTACCATTGCTCTTGAGCACAAACTTCACAAGCAAAGGCTTGCGAGAGTCCGTGTACGCGTACGCGTCAGCATCCGCATCCGCAGACACGGCAGCCATCTCACCCAGTCGACGCAAGGAGTCAGGCTGTAGCTCAACTCGGTCGGTACGATAGATAAAGCCATTACGAATATTACCACCCGGCTGCCCGCCGTCTGCGTTCAATTGCGGCGGAATATCCACCCACGCGTATTCAGCATCACAGAGTTTCGCGATTGACTCGATAAGCAGTGCGTAAGTTCTACTCGCATCAGTGTTGCCAGTATCCTCTGCCCCATCGGAATCTTGAATCTCTTGGAGCGCCACGATGTCGGGCTGCTTGGCATTCAGCACAATCGCTTTTGCTAAAGCCAAAAACCGTCCATCGCCGTAGTCATCGTCAATATCAGTGCGCGGATTACTGACTTTCTCGGCATCTTCGACATGCGGGTCAAGGTTGAAACAATTGAGCGTCATCACTCGAAACTTTTCAGAATCGCTCGATAACTGAGAAACATCA
>CAZOIG010000502.1:0-4958 GCA_964579235.1 uncultured Gammaproteobacteria bacterium | reverse complement strand
TAGGGTCGGATTTTGACGGTACGGTGGAAACCTCTTTCGATGCTAGTGAGATGGCTGTTTTAACTCACACTATGCTGGAGCGTGGGCTATCTGAAGAGCTAATTCGAAAAGTTATGGGCGGCAACATGGTTCGATTATTGGCCGAAAACTTACCTGACTAAATTCCAGATCGGGTTAGTTTGTATTAGAGTTCAGGGCGGGGAGTGTTTACGGAGGAGTGAGTTTGAGTCTTAAACCTACAGTTATTCTTTTGCTTGTGTTGTTTTTGGCTTCATTCAGTTTGGCCAGAGATGGTCAGGCTTCCAATGCCCTAAACGTTGCGCAATACGAGGGCTTATTAAGCGTGGCTTGGGGTGACCCGCGCAGCCCAAGCCAAGCGACACAGCGCGTTGCCATTTTGCGCACTGACGACAATATCGCGTATGAACTCAATATCAGCGAGTCGTCCTTTCCGTTTAGCCAATTTCGCGCCTTGAGCGGAAAACGCGTGCGGCTCACTGTTCAAGATTCTTTTAATCAAAAGCTGAGCTACGACGGTGTCAGCCCCTCTTTGAACGTGCTTGCGATTCAACAAATCGACACCAGCACCGATGCTTCAAAACGAGCGCTTTCGAGCAGTCAATTTAGTGCCAGCCAGGCGCTTACTGGGTCACGTAACTACGTGTCTATACTCTGTAAGTTCAGCGATGTGAATGCGGAGCCACGCCCCATAAGCTATTTCAATGGGATGTATGGCGACAGTAGCGGACAGTTGGGTCACTACTGGCGAGAAGTATCCAGTAACCGCATCAACTTGCAGGGTTCGCGTGCCTATGGAGGCAACGGTGGTAACTCGGGTTGGTTTACCTTGCCGCGCACCAGAAACAGCTATTTGGTTGTGGGTGATTCTCGTCCCAATTTTGATTTGTTGTTTAATGACTGCACTAGCCAAGCCGATGCGTTTATCGACTTCAACAACGTCGATGGCATTAATCTAATGTTCAATGCTGATTTAGGCTGTTGCGCCTGGGGTGGTACTTTTACCGCTCAATTAGACGGTCAGAATCGAACGTTTCCAACCACTTGGAACCCTGATTGGGCGTTTGAAGATGTGGCGGTAATTGCCCATGAAATGGGTCATTCCTTTGGTTTGCCGCATTCGAATAACTCAGATGGCGACAACGATCCTTATGACTCGCCTTGGAGTGTCATGAGCTTTGCCTTCGGCGGTTTTACTGACCCTACTTATGGGCTGAAGGGCGTGCATCTAAATGCTTATGAAAAAAACACCCTAGGTTGGATCGCAGCAAATGAGGCTTATTCAATTTCCAAAACTGGGGTTAGTCGGCGTATTGAGCTGAGTTTTATCTCGCGCTCGAGGGCAACATCAGGTGCCTATCGAATGGCCACATTAAGGCTAGCAAACGGGCGGTATTTCACGCTAGAAGCGCGTCAACGGGGCGGCACCTATGAAGGCTTGGTGGGAACGGCAGTATTGATTCACGAAGTTAATGAAAATCGCGAAGAACCAAGTTGGCTGGTTGATCAACGAACGCCTGCATCCGATTTCGCTAATACGCCGGGCGTTATGTGGTTGCCGGGCGAGACATATTCAAACGAAGCAGCCGGCTTACGTGTTACAGTGGTTGCTCAGACTCCAACGGGGTTTCTGGTTGATGTGTTAGCAAGTGGCGGCGTGGTTCCTGTCGGCGCTATCCAACTATTATTGGATGAGTCTTGAGGCGTAATATCTAGGACCTAGCGTATTGTTTACGACTCTAATTCCTTGCTCGCTACTTCAGATTTGCCACATCAATGGTGTGATCTGTACAGAATTGCTCTCGCCTTTCTGCAATCGCAGAGCAGCGAAGCTTGCTGATTTCCGATTTGATTTTCTCACTGTCGCTGAACCGCCTGGCGATCGCTGCTGCGTCTACGTCAGCCGCCGCCGCTTGCAGCTCTTGGTAAAGTGCAGCTTGCGGATATTCGCGTGTTTCAAAACCCGTACGACCTCTGGCGTCAGCCAAACAAGCATCTGCTATCTGTTTAGCGCGTGCCGCGTCGTTGATTGAGCGCGTTCTTTCGAGCATTTTGAGTACAGTCTGTGGCTTAAGTATGAACATGCGGTGCATGTGCAAATGGTATTCACCTACGGCTAAGGCCAAAGCTTGATATTGCTTTGGAATGCGTAAGCGCTCACACAACTGTTTAATCAACGGAACGCCCGCTAGCTCATGGCCTTTATGTGAAGGTAGAACATCTTCAGGCGTGACGCCCTTGCCAAGGTCGTGTACCAATGCGGCAAAGCGGGTTTGTGGGTCTTTGCTGATCGGTACGACTTGTTGCAAAACCATCTCTGTATGAACACCCGTGTCAATTTCAGGGTGATACTTCGCTGTTTGCGGCACGCCATAGAGTGCGTCGACCTCTGGCAAAATTCTCGCTAAAGCCCCGCATTCGCGAAGTACTTGAACGAATCGTTCTGGGTGATCGCAAAGCAAGGTCTTGTATAACTCTTGCCAAACGCGCTCCGCGACCAAGGCGTCAACTTCGCCATTAGCCACCATCTCTTGCATGAGTACAAGCGTGGTTGGAGCAACCTGAAAATCAAATCGCGCGGCAAAGCGCGCCGCACGAAGAATGCGCACGGGGTCTTCTGAGAATGCAGGTGACACATGTCGCAATATGCCCTTTTGTAAATCATCTAGTCCGTTGAACGGATCGATGATCTCCCCCGAGGGGCTTTGCGCTATCGCATTGATGGTGAGATCGCGTCTAGCTAAATCCTCTTCTAGAGTGACATCGGGAGACGCATGAAACTCGAAGCCGGTATAGCCTTTGGCGGTCTTGCGCTCGGTTCTTGCCAGCGCGTATTCTTCGCCACTTTGTGGGTGGATAAACACCGGAAAGTCTTGCCCTACTGGTTTAAATCCAAGCGCCAGCATTTGTTCTACGCTAGCACCAACCACCACCCAATCTTTGTCGGCAACGTCTAAACCTAAGGCTGCATCGCGCACTGCGCCGCCGACTAGGTAAACCTCAAGCTCGTCAATTTGCATCAACTATTTGATGCCGTACTCATCACGATAGGCACGCATAGCGTCGAGGTTAGCCATCATTTCGGGCTCGTTTTTTAAGTAGTCGATTACGTCTTGCATGGTGGCGATGGCAACCACAGGAATATCGAACTCTTGCTCTACCTGTTGGATTGCCGAGTAATCAGTAGGCTTGCCATCGACTTGCCCTACTTCTTGGCGATCCAATGCCAGAAATACCGCACTCGGTTTGGCGTTATAGTCCTTGATGATTCCGAAGGATTCGCGGATGGCGGTGCCTGCTGTAATCACGTCATCAATTATGGCGACATCACCTTTGATTGGTGCGCCGACGATCGAGCCTCCCTCGCCATGTTGTTTGGCTTCTTTTCGGTTAAACGAGAAGGGTACTTCTTGGCCTGAATTCTCTGATAACGCCATCGCCACCGAACAGGCTAGAGTAATGCCTTTGTAGGCAGGGCCGAACAGCACGTCGAACTTAATGTCGGCGTTGTCGATACTCTGGGCGAAAAAACGACTGAACTGCAACATCGTTGCACCGCTATTGAACAAGCCAGTGTTGAAGAAATACGGGCTGGTACGACCAGACTTCAATGTGAACTCGCCAAATTTGAGAACGCCAGTTTTAATTGCGAATTCGATGAATTTTTCTTGATAAGGCAGCATCTGCAAACTCCTCTAAGGTTTCTCGTATTATACTGACTGAAACTCATTCTACTTCCCTAAAAATGAAAGTTATCTCTGTCAATGTCAATGGCATTCGTGCGGCTTCCCGCAAAGGTTTTTTTGATTGGCTTAAAAAAGTTGATGCGGATGTGGTCTGTGTGCAAGAGCTCAAAGCTCAGCCTGATCAAATTGAAGGTGAGCCTTATCACCCAGAAGGCATGCATACCTATCTGCATGCGGCCGAGAAAAAGGGCTATAGCGGCGTCGCCCTGTACTGTAAGCAAAAGCCGGATGCAGTGCATTATGGCTTAGGTGACGGCTTTGCCGATGCGGATTCCGAGGGTCGTTACATTCAAGCGGATTTTGGTGACTTAAGCGTCGCGTCTTTGTATATGCCGTCGGGCTCTAGCAAAGATGAGCGTCAAGAATTTAAAATCGACTTGATGGCGCGTATGGAGCCTAAGCTCAAGGCTATGATCGCTACTGGGCGTCAGTACATTATTTGTGGCGACTGGAATATAGTGCATAAAAAGCGCGACATTAAGAATTGGCGCGGCAATCAAAAGCGCTCAGGTTTTTTGCCCGAAGAACGCCAGTGGCTGGATTGGTTGTTTGGTGAAAGCAATCCAGAAACCCCCGCAGAGAATCCAGACCCAAATAGAGGGTTTGCGGGTTTTCGCGATGCCTTCCGCTTAATCAATGATCAAGATGAGCAGTACACTTGGTGGTCTAATCGCGGTCAGGCGTGGGCAAATAATACGGGGTGGAGAATTGATTACCACGTTATTTCAGAAAATTTAGCTTCTTCAGTGAAAGCCGGTTCTGAACTAATCTATAAAGATGAACGTTTCTCAGATCACGCGCCACTGCTTATTGAATACGACATTCAGCCGTGACTGACGTAGAACAGACATTGCGCTGGTGGGCTGAACCATCAGTATGGATCATGCTGCTGCTGGGGTTTTCTGCAGGCATTCCTATTCTGTTGATATTCTCTAGCTTATCCCTGTGGTTAGCCGAAGCGGGTGTTTCTCGTTCAGCGGTCACTTTCTTTAGTTGGGCAGCGCTGGGGTACTCTTTTAAGTTCGTGTGGGCGCCATTGGTCGATCGTCTGCCGATTCCTTTGCTTAGCCAACTGCTGGGTCGCCGCCGCTCTTGGCTATTGCTGAGTCAATTCAGCATTATTGCCGCTATTTTGTTAATGGCCAGCAGTGATCCTCAAGACAGTCTTACCGCGGTGGCTTTGGCCGCCGTATT
>CAZOIG010000501.1:0-7572 GCA_964579235.1 uncultured Gammaproteobacteria bacterium | reverse complement strand
AGCTAAGCTTTCTGTGTTCGAGGTGGTATTAATCACTAAATCAGCTTCGCCGTTAATGATCTTATCAACGATATGCGGGCGACCCTGTTTTACTTTCTTAACCACGGTCACCGAAATATCTTGTTCTTCAAAATACTTTGACGTGCCAGATGTGGCGAACACCTTGAAACCCGCAGACCCGAGGTAAGCCGCCAACTCCGCCGCAATCGCCTTATCGGCATCACGCACGCTAAACAATACATTTCCAGAAGCTGGGATATCTGCACTAGAACCCATCTGAGACTTACCATAGGCGGCGCCAAAACTGTCGCCGACGCCCATAACCTCACCCGTGCTCTTCATTTCAGGGCCAAGAATGGTGTCTACGCCTGGAAACTTAACAAACGGGAAGACCGCTTCCTTAACAGAATAATAGTCTGGAATGATTTCAGCATGAACACCTTGCTCAGCCAAAGAAGTTCCAGCCATGCACAGCGCTGCAACCTTAGCCAATGGTCGCGAAGTGGCTTTTGACACAAACGGCACCGTACGCGAGGCACGCGGATTCACTTCCAGCACATAAATATTGTCGCCTTGGATCGCAAATTGCACGTTCATCAATCCAACCACATTCAGCGCTAACGCCATCTGTTTGGTTTGCTCGCGAAGCTGATTCTTTATGTCTTCCGACAAGCTAAATGGTGGCAGCGAGCAGGATGAGTCACCCGAGTGAACCCCAGCTTCTTCAATATGCTCCATGATCCCGCCAATCACGACATCTTTGCCATCGCAAATAGCGTCCATGTCTACCTCAATCGCGTCATTTAAGAAACGATCCAGCAATACTGGAGACTCGTTCGAAACTTGTATTGCTTCGCGCATATAACGCGCCAATGAACGCTGATCGTGGACGATTTCCATTGCACGACCACCCAGCACATAAGATGGTCTCACCACCAAGGGGTAACCCACCTCCTCCGCAAGACGTAATGCGTCGGCCTCATTGGTAGCAATTCGATTAGGCGGTTGCTTCAAGTTTAGGTTGTTGAGTAAAGCTTGAAATTGCTCTCGGTCCTCGGCGTCGTGAATTGCCGACGGTGACGTTCCAATAATCTTGGTGCCGGCTGCTTCCAATGGGCGAGCCAACTTGAGTGGCGTTTGACCGCCGTACTGAACAATCACACCATCTGGGCTTTCTTTGTGAACAATTTCCAAGACATCTTCTAGCGTAAGCGGCTCGAAGTAGAGTCGGTCAGACGTATCGTAATCAGTTGATACGGTTTCTGGATTGCAATTCACCATAATGGTTTGGTATCCATCATCGCGTAGAGCCATGGCTGCATGCACACAGCAATAGTCGAACTCGATACCTTGGCCAATGCGATTTGGACCGCCGCCTAACACCATGATTTTCTTGTCAGAACTTGGCTCAGACTCGCACTCTTCCTCGTAAGTAGAGTACATGTAAGCCGTTGCCGTCGCGAATTCGGCGGCGCATGAGTCAACCCGCTTGTAAACTGGTCTCACGCCTAAGGAATGACGCTGATCTCGTACTTCCTGCTCACTGCTACCTACAAGCTCCGCGAGTCTCACGTCGGAGAAGCCCTTTCGTTTAACCGCAAACATCGTATCGGCATCAAGACCACTGAGCCCGTGCTCTGCAATCACCGCTTCGGTCTCGATTAGGTCGGCCACTTCGGCCAAAAACCAAGGTTCTATGCCGGTCATCTCGTGCACATCTTGAATCGCGTAGCCGTCGCGAAACGCATCACCGATGTACCAGAGTCGATCGGCTTTAGGTGTGCGCAGCTCTTTTTCCAACTTTTGACGACGATCGTCGCCGTGTAATTCGGTTAGTTGAGACTCAAAACCATAGCTGCCAATTTCCAGACTGCGCATTGCTTTTTGCAATGACTCTTGGAAAGTTCGACCAATCGCCATCGCCTCGCCAACCGACTTCATCTGCGTAGTAAGCGTGTCGTCAGCTTGTGGGAACTTTACAAAGTCAAAACGAGGTATTTTGGTCACCACGTAATCAATACTTGGCTCAAAAGACGCCGGAGTGAGTCCACCAGTGATCTCGTTTTTAAGCTCGTCTAGGGTGTAACCCACGGCAAGCTTGGCAGCCACTTTCGCAATCGGGAAACCCGTCGCCTTAGAGGCCAGTGCTGATGAACGAGAAACGCGCGGATTCATCTCAATAATGATCATGCGGCCGTTCGACGGATCGATCGCAAACTGCACATTAGACCCGCCAGTATCGACACCAATTTCGCGCAGTACAGCCAAACTGGCGTCGCGCATAATTTGGTATTCCTTGTCGGTGAGGGTTTGTGCTGGCGCGACCGTTATAGAGTCGCCGGTGTGCACACCCATCGCATCGAAGTTTTCAATCGCACAAATGATGATGCAGTTGTCCTCGGTATCCCGAACCACTTCCATCTCGTACTCTTTCCAGCCAAAGATGCATTCCTCAATCAATAATTCATTGGTTGGGCTTGCGTCTAAGCCGCGCGCGCAGATAGTGTCGAATTCGGTTTTGTTGTACGCGATACCTCCGCCTGTTCCACCCATGGTGAAACTTGGGCGAATAATCACGGGTAGACCTAAGTCTTTGAGGATGCCGTAAGCGTCTTCCATGCTGTGAGCGATATCACCACGCACAGTTTCTAGACCAATTTTGAGCATGGCCTCTTTAAACTTTTCACGGTCTTCCGCCTTATCGATCGCCTCTTTCTTGGCGCCGATCATCTCAACATTGTGCTTATCCAGTACGCCTTTGCGCTCAAGATCCAATGCACAATTGAGTGCTGTTTGACCACCCATGGTGGGCAACAAGGCATCAGGCTTTTCGATTTCGATGATTTTTTCGACTGTTTGCCAGTTAATTGGCTCAATATAGGTCGCATCCGCAAAACCGGGGTCAGTCATAATCGTGGCTGGATTCGAGTTCACCAGAATAACTCGGTAACCCTCTTCTTTAAGCGCCTTACACGCTTGCACACCAGAGTAATCAAATTCGCAGGCCTGCCCAATAATAATTGGACCAGCACCGATGATTAAGATACTTTTGAGATCGTCTCGCTTTGCCATTTTATTGCACCTCTTTAGCGGCAGTCATCATCGCTATAAAGCGCTCAAACAGTGGTTTTACGTCATGTGGACCGGGGCTTGCCTCTGGGTGCCCCTGAAACGAAAAGGCCGGCACATCGGTTCTTTCAATACCCTGAATCGTGTTGTCGAACAAAGATCGATGAGTCACACGCAAGGTAGAAGGTAAATCAGACTCAGATACCGCGAAGCCGTGATTTTGACTCGTGATCATTACTTTCTGACTGTCTAGGTCTTGCACCGGATGGTTCGCGCCATGGTGGCCAAACTTCATTTTTTCAGTGCTTGCCCCTGAAGCAAGCGCGAGAATCTGATGCCCTAAACAAATGCCAAACACTGGCACGCCTGAGGCGAGGATTTCTTGGGTGGCTTGAATCGCATAGTCGCATGGCTCGGGATCACCCGGCCCGTTGGATAAAAATACGCCATCCGGTTGCTCCGCAAGAACTTGCTCAGCCGAAGTCGTGGCAGGCACCACTATCACTTCGCAGCCGTGAGAGCGGAGTATTCTTAGAATATTGTGTTTGACGCCAAAGTCATACGCCACAACTTTAAAACGTGTTTCAACTGGCTTTGAGTAGCCCTCAATTAGATCCCAGACACCTTGCTCCCAAGTATAGGCTTCTTCGCAAGTTACAACTTTTGCCAAATCCATTCCTTTTAATCCCGGGAATGCCTTAGCGTGCTCTAGTGCTGCGTCTGCGTCGAGATCTTCAGTGGCATACAGACAACCACTGAGCGCCCCTTTTTCTCGAAGAATTCGAGTTAATCGTCGAGTATCAATATCAGCGATCGCGACGATTTCGTTTTTCGCCAAATAGTCTTCTAAACGCATCGAATTACGCCAGTTATTCGGCATCTTCGGCAGATCTCGGATAATCAAACCTTTGACACTGGTCGAGGTGGATTCAACGTCTTCCTCGTTCGTACCGGTATTACCGATGTGCGGATAGGTCAGTGTGACCATTTGTTCGGTATAGGAAGGGTCGGTTAAGATTTCTTGATAGCCTGTCATCGAGGTATTAAATACAACTTCCCCAGTGCTGATGCCGGCTGCACCAATCGATTTACCCCAAAAAAGGGAACCATCTTCTAAAGCTAAGAGTGCGGTGTGTTTCAAACTAAAATACTCATCTGGTTTGGTGAAAGCTCGCAGGCCAACATATAGGCATTGCGTAAACTGCGCTTAAAAAAAGGGAGAAGCTCAATAAAGCTTCTCCCTTTGGTAATTTGGTCTAGCAGCAATCAACGGCTGTATTTCCTGAATAATTCGCAACTGAGAAATACCCCAACCCCAGAATAGTCTGTGTTTAGGTGGTGGCAGTTTAACATAGTCGGTACTCAGTAAAGGCCGTGAAATCGGACGAATTTGTTCGATTCAATGCTGTAGTTCTGTACATTTGTTGGCTGAAACCGATAACGAAACAGGTCTCATCTAACGCGCGCTATTGTATCCGAAGCGGGCCAAGTCATGCAACGTGAGGCGAGCAACAAGCGGACATAAATCGAACTAAATACCAAATAAAACTGGCTATTCGATTATGTGGACCACTTTCCTAGAGTCTGACCACTATTTAGCTCGAATATAGCTACACAATAGCTCGACCACCACTTAGCAGCTACGCTGACTTTAAGGCGGTTTTAGGTGGCTTAAACTAATTAGCGCCGCAGATTCAGCACATCCTGCATGTCATACAGGCCATTCTCGCGACCTACCAACCAACGAGCGGCTCTGAGGCTACCTTCAGCAAAGGTTTGACGAGAGGTCGCCTTGTGGGTCAATTCAATTTTCTCAGCGCTATTCGCAAACAATACGGTGTGGTCACCGACAACGTCGGCCGCTCGAATCGAAGAAAAACCGATTTCAGTGTCTGTGCGTGGAGTATTCAAGCTGCTTCGGTCATAAACTGCGACGTCTTCCAGGTTTTGATTAAGTGTTTCGGCAATCACTTCTCCCATCCGTAAGGCTGTTCCAGAAGGCGCATCCAGCTTGTGCTTATGGTGCGTTTCAATAATCTCGATATCGGACTCTTCGCCCATTACTTCAGTAATTTGGCCCAATAGATAAAAACACAAGTTAACGCCCACACTCATATTGGATGCGAGGATTACAGGAATTTGGTGTGCAGCAGCCACGATTTCTGCTTTCTGCTCAGCAGTGAAACCGGTGGTCCCAATAACAATTGGCGTATTCTTCGCCACACATTGAGCCAGGTGTGCAAGAGAAGGACCTGGTAGAGAGAAATCAATGACCACGTCCAGCGGATCGGCTGGCCAATCAGCTAGTAGGAGTACGCCACAGTCTGGTCTCGCGATCAATGTGCCTACGTCGACACCCAAACTAGAACTGTCTTGGTGATGCAATGCCGCGGCTAAGTAAAACTCACTGGGTCGATCCAAAACGGCGGAAAGAACCGCCCTACCCATTTTCCCAGCGGCAGCCGTAACGGCTACGCTAAGAGCTTGATGAGGCTTTTGCATATCAGACATCGCTAGACTTAGATAGGGTGATGTTCGGCTTATCGAAACGCGTCTTTGAACATACCAAGCACACTATCGCCTCGGTCAGAATCGAGCGCGTCGCCGTCAAGCTCATTTCGATTAATGATGTAACCTGCGCGATAACACGCGTTAATAAAACCACACACCACGCTAGGCTCACAGCCCACTTTTGTCGCTAAATCGGCAACTGTACCGCCCTTAATGAGCATTTTGGTAGACAATTTGAGTAGGCGGTTATCCATCTCGAGTAAATCAAAAGGCGGCCATTTCAATAAGGCGTACGCATCATTGTTATCCAGTGAGTCGATCAGCTTATTGGTCAAGGTAACAAAGTCGTTGACCCACATGAGTCGGTCAATCGGGTAAGAACGCATGCTCGACTTAGGTCTCCAGCGCGCTGGTAACGGCATTTTGGTAAGCTGTTTGCCACGCATAGCCATAGGCCAGCGAGAAGGCTCGATGATACTGTAGACGGTTCTACGCTCAGCTTTAACAAAAAGCACGCTGTGTTGGTCTGCAAAAATCTCGCCATCTTCCAGCCAATACTCTTCGGAGCGCCCAATCGGCGTTGCCTCATCACTCAATACCGAGTTCGTTGAGTCTTCGCCAGAACCAGCCAAAATAGTGTCTAACGTGCGTTTCTTTTTGACGTTTTCAACAGCGGTTTCAGCGGACTTGCGAAAAAACTCTTCATCGTTATCAACCGATTCCGAAATATCCCAAGCCTCTACCGTATTAGTTTCAACAATGAGTACGCTATTGATGGAAGCACTCTCATCGTCAGTCATGAGGAGCACTGGCTCTAAGGAGCCAATGGTTTTGGCTTCCTCATAATCTTTAACATCGTCGACCACCTGCAGGTAGTCGCTGTTGGTAAACGAATTGCTGCCCACTGATATCTCTTCAAGTTGGTAGTCATGCAAACGCTCGTCCAGTGCTTGACCGTCGATCTGTACGCGCGCCAAGTCCTTATCCAGCATCTCGTCGTCTTCCAATCGAAGCTGCAAGTCCTTAGGCAATCCCGATTCGGCCGGCCTGAAAGAGTCATGATCCTCAAAACTAGCAAATGATGACTCTTCCTCTTCATCGACCAAATCCAAGACAGAATCTTCGCGCAGCGAGCTAGACTCGACGTCAAACTTCATCGATTTCACTGCTTTGCGAAAATCAGTCCACTGAATCGGCGGGGTAAGCTCATGCACATCCGACAGAACTCGGTCCGCTTTGCCAATTCCAATGACAGGCCGTTCAACGGTGCCTTCATAGGCTAGCCATTCGTCGGATTCGAAGTCGATGATTAGAAAATCGAGCTCTTCGAGATAATCATTCAGGTTGTCAGCACCAAGATCTATGTCTTTGGCCTCTACCACGCTCCATGCAAGTTCGTTTTTTGCCAAATTGAAAAAGGACCGCAAAACGATCTTCTCGCGCATTTGCACGCCAATGAAGGTAAACGATTTTGTAGGTTGGGAAGCCGTCATATCATTCTCAATTTATTGTCTACACAACAACCGCCGGGGCCGCCGTTAATAACCGCTGGGGCTGCCTTTAATAACCGCCGGGGCCGTCACTATATAGGCAGAGCCATAGCTTAGAACTCCATCTTTTATGCACTAGCTAAAGTATGTAGTAGCTGACTATTGAGTTCAAAATTCAACCAAAAACTCAACTAAAAGTTCAATCAACTGAAGGTTTCCCAGTGATTACAATTCGGGCAGTGCCAGTGAATAGACTTAACACTATAGCCACAGACATCACAAGTATACTGAAGATTACCGGTCTTTGCCTTTTCCAGAAGCGCAGTTAAGGTTTTTTCTTCTACTTTAGGGCTCAAGGCTTTCTGGCCTTGCTCGGTCAAGATTAAATCTGCAGCTGCTCCGCTGATTCCATCATTGCTCAACAAAGCAATGAGCATTTCGTAGGCCTGTTCTTTGCCAAAAAACTCAATGCACGCGGAGTGCCAGGCCAAAAAGCTGGTCT
>CAZOIG010000500.1:0-5614 GCA_964579235.1 uncultured Gammaproteobacteria bacterium | reverse complement strand
TTACTAAGAGCTTTAAATTGAATATGCAGTTACTTTAGTTCACGGCTGAGGTGTTTGAACCCTGCTTTTTAACACATCGCAGAGTCATACTACTTAATTGTGCTACTCAATTGTACAGCTCAATTATACGAACTCAGAGTGAAGCAGCCTAAAACCTATTCGAACTGTTTATCTTTATATTCGCATAAATCGCTGATAATGCAGGTGCCACAGCGCGGCTTGCGCGCGATACAGGTATAGCGTCCGTGTAGGATCAGCCAATGGTGCGCATCGACCAAGAATTCGTCGGGAATAAACTTGAGTAGGGCTTTTTCGACCGCCAGCACAGTTTTACCTGGCGCGATCTTGGTTCGATTAGAAACCCTATAAATATGCGTATCGACTGCCATGGTTGGATGACCAAAAGCAGTATTGAGCACCACATTCGCAGTTTTGCGCCCCACGCCCGGCAGTGCTTCCAAGGCTTCGCGGTTATCTGGAACTTCTGAATTGTGCTGCTTGATTAGCATTTCACAGGTTGCGATAACGTTCTTAGCTTTGCTGTTGTACAAGCCAATAGTCTTAATGTACTCACTTAAACCATCCACACCTAAGGCGTAGATGGCTTCGGGAGTGTTCGCTACCGGGTACAATTTGGCCGTTGCCTTATTCACTCCCACGTCAGTCGCTTGCGCCGACAAGATAACCGCGATCAACAGTTCAAAGTCGCTGGAGTAGGCGAGTTCGGTGGTCGGTTTTGGATTGTCGTTTCTAAACCGGGTGAATATTTCTATGCGTTTTTGCTTATTCACGTTCAGTCTGATTGCTGCTTTGACTTAACTCGAGCAACCGCCGCGGCGATATCGACTTTGATTTGCTCAGCACCTGAGTCGCTTTGCAGCGCTTTAAGCTTTTTTAAGGAACTGCGCTGTTGTAAGCGGCCTTGTTCGCGCGCGATTTTGGCTTCGGTATTGTCGCGAGCCCGTGCCGCATCTCTCGGCGAATAGTCAGGCCAACGCCAATCATCTTGCGGAGTTTGAGCTTGATCGACCATATCAATACAGTCAACCGGGCAAGGCTCTAGGCATAACTCGCAGCCCGTGCAATCGCGCTCAATAACCGTGTGCATGCGCTTGGCCATGCCAATAATGGCATCGGTGGGGCATGCCTTAATGCACATTACACAGCCAATGCAACGATCCTCATCAATCACCGCAATTTGTTTTGGCTTGTGCTCGCCATACTCTAGATTGAGTGGCTTGGCCGGAACGCCCAGCAACGTTGCTAAGCCGCCTATGGTGATGTCTCCGCCAGGCGGGCACTGATTAATGTCTGCCTCGCCATCGGCGATGGCTTGAGCGTAGTCTCGACATCTTGGGTAGCTGCATTGGGTGCACTGAGTTTGCGGCAGCCACTGATCTATTTCGCTGACTCTATCCACGCGATCGTCTCGATTTAGGTAACCCGCATGCCTGGTTGAGCGCCGTCGTCGGGGTTTAGCACAAACAGTTCACTGCCGCCTGGGCCAGCACATAAAACCATTCCTTCTGACACGCCAAACCGCATCTTGCGTGGCGCCAAATTAGCCACCATGATGGTTAAACGGCCCTCAAGGTCCTCCGGTTGATACGCGGACTTAATGCCAGCAAAGACATTGCGCGTTTCACCACCTAGATCCAATGTCAGCTGCAGCAACTTATCTGCGCCGTCAACGTGTTCGGCTTTGACGATCTTCGCAACACGAAAATCCAATTTCGCGAAATCGTCATAATTGATTTCTGGCAAAATCGGCTCTTCCGCCAAGGGGCCAGAGACCCCAGTATTCGCGTCGATAGGGTTGTCGGTATCTTGTAAATCGCTTTTACTGTCTTCAATCATGGCGTTTATAGCGTCTGGGTCAACTCGGGTCATCATGGGTTTGAAAGGGTTAATCGCGTGATCAAGCAGAGGCTGCTCTAGCTCGTCCCATTGCAGCGGGCTGATGTTTAAAAACTCTTCGGTATGGCTGGCTAATTGCGGAAGCACGGGCTTAAGTAAACCCGCCAATAAGCGAAAAGCATTCAGGCCTTGCGTGCACACGCGGTGCACCTCGTCTTCGCGGCCTTCCTCTTTGATCATCGACCAGGGTTTTTGCTCGTCAATAAATTGATTCGCCGCATCCGCTAGCTTCATGGTGTCGCGCATTGCCGCTGCAAATTCTCGCTGCTCGTAGTGATCAGCAATACTTGCCACTTTATCGCTCAGCGCCTGATGCAAAGCTGGGTCAAACAGCTCTGCGGCGAGACGGCCATCAAAGCGTTTTTTGATAAAGCCAGCGCAACGCGAGGCGATATTAACAACTTTGCCGACCAAGTCTGAGTTAACCCGAGCAACGAAGTCATCCAAGTTAAGATCAAGGTCGGTTACGCCGCTGCTGAATTTGGCAGCAAAATAATAACGCATGTATTCGGGGTTCAAATGCTGCAAGTAAGTGCTAGCCATAATGAACGTGCCGCGAGATTTCGACATTTTTGCGCCGTCTACCGTCAGAAAGCCATGCACGAAAACGGCGGTGGGCATTTTGTTGTCGGTCGCGTGCAACACTGCAGGCCAGAATAGGGTGTGGAAACGCACGATATCCTTGCCAATGAAATGATAAATCTCGGTGTTTGAATCCTTATGCCAATGCTGCGCCCAATCCTCGCCTTGTGCTTGCGCAAAAATGCGATGGCTCGCCATGTAACCAACCGGCGCATCGAGCCAAACGTAAAAGTACTTGCCCGGTGCATCAGGAATCTCAAAGCCCCAATAGGGTTTGTCACGACTGATGTCCCAATCGATCAACCCACCTTCGAACCACTCCTTAAGTTTGTTGGCAATTTCTGGCTGCAGTGCACCTGAGTCTCGCCATTGCTCTAACACTTCTGCGAAATCTGAGACCTTGAAAAAGTAATGCTCGCTCTCTTTTTCAATCGGGGGCTTACCGGACAAAACAGAGTAGGGCTCAATCAGGTCGGTGGTGTCGTAGGTGGTACCGCAGACTTCGCAATTATCACCGTATTGGTCGGAGCTTTTGCATTTAGGGCAGGTGCCTTTCACATAACGGTCGGGTAAGAACATGCCTTTCTCTTCATCGAAGGCTTGCTTAATTACTTTAACGTCGATGTGCCCACGGCTCTTCAATTGCGTGTAGAGGCCAGCGCTGATTTCGCGATTTTCGTCACTGTGAGTGCCGCTGTAGTTATCCATGTCGATCATAAAACCCAGCAAATCTTGATGGTGACTGGCTTCGATTTGATCGATCAGTTGTTGTGGTGTTAAACCCTGCTTTTCTGCACTGAGCATGATCGGTGTGCCATGCTGGTCATCGCCACCGACGAAGATAACCTGATTACCCCGCATTTTCTGAAAACGCGACCAAAGGTCGGCCTGCAAAAAACCCACCATGTGACCGAGGTGCAGTTCACCGTTCGCATAGGGCAAGGCGTTGGTAATTAAAATGGTGCGTTGTTCAGAATTAGGCATAGGTTTAAAAATTGAATGCGTTCGAAAATGGCGCTGGGCGCTCACTACCAAAACATTGGTCAGTGAAGCTATGCCGCTGGATTAAACTGCTCGGCAAGGCGCTGTTGTCTCAGTCAAAGTATAAGGTTTTGGGCGGAGTTAATCGCGCATTATGTCTTCTAGTGTCAGTTCAGTTATTTTCAGTATCCGCGAAATCACAAAATACATCGCGTAGAACATCACGATCATCGACGGAACCACAATCACGGGATAGCTCAAAAGAGTCATAGTACCTAACTCCTCGTTAAATTCAGGCGTTCCTGTGGGGCTGACGATGATCCACTTTGCGAGTAAGTAATTGAGAATGGATGACAGCAAAAAGCTACTTGCTAGAATCCATGTGGCTTTGACCATAGTGTTGTCGAACTCGGTTTGTTGATCGCGTTTGTCGACCTCGGCCGCCACCAAATCTGTGCGCATAAACATATCGTTGTACAGAAATGTGCGTATCAGCGGACGTTTGGTAAACGTTGATAACAATACCGCCACCCCAAAGCCAAGGGGAACCAGTGCCTCTTTAATGGCAATGTATTCTTTAGGCAGCTGCAGTAGACCAATACCGCCGGTGAGCAAAATACTGATGAATCCAATTGCGGGTACTAGGCCAATCTTTTTGTCTTTTACAAAATCGTAAACACCGGCTGCCAGTGGAAAGCTTAAGGCCGCAACCAAGGCCCAGGCCGCACCCAGATGCTCATCACCACTGAGTTTGCGCAGGATGAGTACAGGAACAATAATGTTCACCACCAAATCGGTGATTAACTTGCCAAAACCGGGTCGCGCCGCATTCGCTTCGTGCGCTTGCTTGTTAGAAGTTTCGTTCATAGTGAATGGTCAATTTTTAGAGCGCGAATAATACGATAAATCGAAAAAGTACGGCGCAAAATCGTATAATTGCCTTAAGAAAAAGTCGATCAAGCCCGTATCTGGGGTTAATAGACGCCCAAGAATTGTGAAAAACAGCTTATCGGTAACCATTGCGTGTCTGAACCAATCCCCTCATTACAACGCTATATTGCAATTGAAGGCCCGATTGGGGTCGGTAAGTCGAGTTTAGCGCGCCGCATTGCCGAAACCGTAGGGTCGGCTTTGTTGCTCGAAAAGCCCGCAGAAAACCCCTTTATCGAGCGTTTTTATAAATCGCCGCGCCGCTACGCTTTGCCGACGCAACTGTTCTTCTTGTTTCAGCGGGTACAGCAGATGCAGGACATTAAGCAACGCGACATGTTTACGCCTGGCCGAGTTGCCGATTTTATTTTGGAGAAAGACCCTTTATTTGCTCAGGTGACCCTGAACGATGAGGAGTTTAGGTTGTATCAACAAGTTTTCAACAATTTACAGATTGACAAGATTGAACCTGATATCGTTATTTATCTGCAAGCACCGGTAGAGGTGCTGCAACAACGCATAAAGAAGCGTCGCAATCGTTATGAGCAAAACATTGATGCAGCTTATTTGAAAAAATTATGCGATGCCTACACAACCTTTTTTCATCGCTACTCAACAACGCCGCTATTGATTGTGAATGCAGCCGAATTCAACCCGATCGAAAACGACCACCACTATCATCAATTGCTTGAGCAGATTTCGAGGATCGAGGGCGGTAAGCACTTTTTCAACCCGTTGGCGCAATAGTTGGCCGATATATTAGAGACATGACCTAGGAGCTGAATGCGAAGCTCGTATAGAAACTGAGGTTAAAGACAATGGCAGTGACTGTAACTCAACTCAAAAAGATGAAGGACGCTGGTGATAAAATCACATGGCTTACCGCGTATGACTACAGCTTCGCGCACTTAGTTGATGCGGCGGGTGTCGACGCTATTCTGGTCGGCGACTCGCTGGGTATGGTTATTCAAGGTCACGAAACACCAGTGCCGGTTACCGTCGAGGATACTTGTTATCACATCGAATGCGTCGCGCGCGGTACTAGCAACGCTATGATTGTGGGCGATATGCCGTTTGGTAGTTATCAACTCAGCAAAGAGCAAGCCTACGCCAACGCTACACAGTTGATGCAGGCGGGGGCGCACGTGGTTAAGTTGGAGGGTGGTGAGCTACAGGAAGAAACAATCCGCTTCTTAACCCAGCG
>CAZOIG010000499.1:0-9530 GCA_964579235.1 uncultured Gammaproteobacteria bacterium | reverse complement strand
CCCAGCCGACGATGCCAAAACGATCTCGCAGCAGTTCAACTTTTAGCCTGTCGTTTCTCGACATTATGTCGTGTGGCTTGGGTGCTGCAGTCTTGATCTTTTTGTTGTTGAAAAATGTGGTCGATGGGCCAACCAAGCTTGTTGATCCAAAAACACTCGCCGAAGCCGATTTACTTGAGCAAGAAATCGCTGAGGGCGAAAAGCATTTAGCGCGAATTCGTAACACCATCAGTGAGGTCAGCGATGAAACGGTAACGGCGCAGGGCTTGGCGCGTCGCATCAATGAAGACATCGAGAGGCTGCGCAGCCAATTGCCCGAGGATAGCAACGACCCTCTCACCAATGTCGAAGAACTAGAGTCGCGGATAGCAAAGCTGGAGCAACAAAAACGCGCCTTGCAGAATACCGCTGCCTCGGGTACCAAAGCGTATGAGTTCAGCGGCGACGGACAGCGTCAGTATTTAACTGGTTTGCGCATGTCTGGGCAAAATGTGCTGATTTTGCTGGACTCGTCGGCCAGCATGCTCGACGACACGATTGTCAATATTGTGCGCCGTCGAAGTCTGCCCGATGCGCTAAAGAACCAAGCGCCCAAATGGGTGCGTAGCAAAGCGATAGCGCAATGGGTTATTGCCAATTTGCCGCTGCAAAGCGACTTTCAAATTCTCGCCTTTAACTCTTCGGTTTCGCCAATTGTTGAAGAAAAAAGTAATGCTTGGTACCGCGTGACTGATCGAGCCTCAGTTGCTAAAGCCGTACAAGGTTTGTCGGCAATCAGTCCGCAAAATGGCACCAATTTGCAGAGTGCGATTGAGGCTGCGATGCAAATGCGACCCTTGCCCGACAACATATTTCTGATCACCGATGGGCTGCCCACACTAATCAGAGGCGCGCCGCAAAAAGGTTCGATTACAGCGCGTAAGCGCATGGAAGTGTTTTACCAATCGATCGAGAACCTTGCGCCCGAGATAGCGATTAATACTATTCTGCTACCTATGGAGGGTGACCCCTATGCTGCGGGTGTGTATTGGCACTTAGCACAAGTCACCAATGGGTCGTTCTTAACGCCAGCGCGGGGGTGGCCATGAGTCGACGCACGCGCAGATCAGCGGTTGATGCAAACATATCGTTCCTGGATATCATCTGTTGCGGTTTTGGTGCCATCGTTTTGCTGTTGGTGATTGTCAAGCCGACCTCGCCGCTGGTATTAGAAGAATCTTTAATCGATCAGTCGGGCCAAGTGCGAGCGCTGCAAGAACGTTTGTTTGAAATTAGGGGGCAGGTCACTTTTTTGGAAACGCAGCTCAACGCTAAACAGGAGCAACTTGGTCAAGTTGACGAGCAGGTAGCCATTCTGCAAGGTCGCTATGATGCGCTCGCCGCTCGGCTCGCAGCCATACAAGACGGCGGTTTAGAAGGGCCAGCGGTGGTTGCTGATTTGCAATTGGCTTTACAGACGCTCACTGCGGAAATGCGCGCTTTGCTCAGAACTCGCCAATCAAACAGCAACTATATTGGTGGAATACCGGTCGATAGTGAGTACGTTATCCTTATCATTGATACCTCTGGCAGCATGAAAAATTACGCTTGGGGTCGTTTAATCAACGAAGTGCGTAACGTGTTATCTCTATACCCAACGGTTAAAGGGATTCAGGTAATGGATGATCAAGGCCAGTACATGTTTGATCAGTTTCGCGAAGGCTGGATCGACGATTCGCCAGCCTGGCGCCAACGCATTTTGAGTCGTTTAGTGAACTGGACTACATTCAGTAATTCCAGTCCTGAGCAGGGTATTTTTACGGCCATTAGAAGGCATTTCGAACCCGACAAAAAGATCAGCTTATTTGTTTTTGGTGACGACTATAACGGCCGTTCGATTGCCCGCACGGTCGACATTGTGTCCGGCTTGAACGAGCAAAACCGTGAAGGCGATACACTAGTACGAATCCATACGGTTGGATTTCCTGTGCAGTTTAATGGAGCACCACGAATCGAAAGCAAGGCGATGCGCTATGCGAATTTGATGCGCTTATTGGCGGAACAAAATAACGGTTCGTTTATAGGCCTTAATGACGCCCGAAGATGAATTATGTTTAGACCTTTATTCACGTTGTCCTGTTTGAGCTTCGCTATATTGAATTTTGCAGCGATGCTCTTCTAGATTGATTAACCAGCTGCGAGAAATAGTATGAAATTGATTAAGACACTGTTTTTGTTAGGGCTTGCACTGGGGTTGTCGGCGTGTGCATCGAATGTGGTCGTAGAAAGCGATATCCCAATCCCACTCATGCAAAAACTGCCGCTCTCGGCCAAGTTGCAGTTTAGCGAGGAGTTTCTGAACTATACGCATGAGGAAACAGACAAGCGGCGAAAACTGGATACCCTGAATTTGGGACAGGCGCAGGCGGATCTATTTCGAACCGTATTTTCAAGCGCCTTAACCTTGCTTGATGATCCTAATGCACCAAGCGATCTGATCATTACTCCGCAAATATTAGGTTTGCAATACAGCGAACCGCGCGAATCGACGCTGAACGTGTACGAGGTCTTCCTTCGATATCGCATTACCATAGACTCCCCGGAGCAAGGCGAAATCGCCGACTGGGTTATCAAAGGCTACGGTAAAACCCCAACCGCAATATTGTCCAATGCCAATTCGGCATTCAGCGCGGCAACTAATGTGGCATTGCGAGACGTGGGTGCGCAAATCAGCATCGGTCTGCCGTTGCAGTCGAGCATCAAACAATTTGTCGCCAATCGAGCTAACGCGGTATCAACTCAGGCCTCGCAGACCAGCGGTGTGAGCGGCGACACGAGTGAAACGCAGGAGAGTGCTCAATGAAATCTTATTTACTGAAGTCGGTGAAGGCTGTTTTTGCTCTGGGTTTATTGAGTACGCTGTTGGCGTGCACTACGGTCAGCGTTGATCAAGTTCAATTAGTTGAGCGAGCGGAACTCATTGATGGTGATTCGATCGTAGTTTTAGGCCGCAATCACTCGGCTGAGTACGAGACCGAACCCAGTCTGGTGTCCTGCGTTGGACGCAAGTTAGTGAATGCCGCTGAGGGCGTTCGTATTATTTCTGCACCACGCTTTGTTGACGGTTTTTACCCTTATTTCGAGCCACGTGTCGCCCCACTCACGATAGAACGCCTGCAAGACATTTTCGCCGTACCGGCCGTACAACGTCAGCTCGAACGCTACGATTTGCGTTATATGGTTTGGATCGAAGGTTCAACCGAACGAACCGGTGGCGGAGGCTCTATGAGCTGTGCTCTATCGACGGCGGGTGGCGGCTGTTTTGGCTTTAGCACTTGGGAAGACACCAGCGACTACGAAGCGGTGGTGTGGGACGTGCAAACCTTTGAAGAGGTTGGCCGAGTCAGTACCGAAGCCATCGGCACCTCCTATATGCCAGCGGTTGTGGTGCCCTTACCGTTTATTGCCCGCGTACAAGCCAATGCTTGCGAAGGTATGGGTAATCAATTGGCGCAGTTTTTTCAGGGTGAAAGTTCAACGCTAAAAGTGCGCCCAAGGCCAAGCGAGTAGCTAAATTTTGGAAACAAGAAATTACTCACCCAGCAGAGCTTTTCGGCCGAGTTATTATTCTGTATTGCTTATGCTGCTGTGTTTATTGTTGCTACCGCTGGTGGCAATAGCCGAGCAAGAACCTGAATGGACGCACGCCAATCCGCCATTAAAAGGTAAGGCTTTGCGAGTGCATCAAGAGTTTATGCAAAACCTTAAGCTCTATGACGATCCTGAGCTGCAAGACTATGTTCAGTACATTGGCGATTTGATGCTGGAGCAATCTGAAGACGCGGGTAAGGACTACTACTTTTTCATCGTTGATTCGCCTGGCGTGAATGCGGTAACACCGGGTTATGGCTTGGTCTACATTTACCGAGGTTTGTTGACCCTAATGAATTCAGAGGCCGAGCTGGCGGGCGTGTTGGCACATGAGATCGGACACAACGTGGGCAGGCACCGCACGCGCACGATTGGTGAAATCACTTTGGGTAATATTGGCGCGGTGGTGGCGGGCTTGCTGACGAATAGCAACAACGTTATGAACTCGGTTGGTCTCGCTAATCAAGAGCGTTTTGCAGAAAACCGTCGGGAGCGCGAGTTAGAGGCCGATTCTTATGCGGCGGAATTTTTACATCGCGCTGGCTATGACCCGCAAGGATTACTCACGGCATTGGGCTCGCTGAAAGACTATAGCGATTTTCAAGCGCGTTTTGGCAACCAAACTATCGCATACCACGGAACCTTTTCCACTCATCCACGAGACGACCGGCGCCTTAAACGTGTTGTAGAGCAAGCCGGGGAGCTACCTCCCGGTGAAGCCATGGTGGGGCGCGAGCGTTGGCGCGAAGTGTCTCAGGGCTTGGTGATGGGAGTAAATTACTCTGGCAATACCGAGCCAGGTCAACAACGCTTTGTAAGCCGTGAACTGGGCATAACCTTTGTCTACCCAGAAACCTGGACCGTGCAAACGCGTGGTTCTAGGATCGTTTTGCGCGACCCTGAAGACAGCGTACAGCTACAAATTACCCCCAAACCTCTGCAAGACGCCAGTGGTACAGTGCGAGAAGAATTTGATGCGCTGTTCGTGCCCGAGACAACCCAGAGTGTGGAGCTTAAAGACGCCCGAGACCTTGTTGTTGGCATTATTGGCGCTGATGAAACCCGCCGCTTGGCGTTAAAACGCTACGGTCGTTACGACTTTCAATTCGTTGGTATCGCCAAGAATAACGAGCTGAGCAAAGAACAAGATCAAGTAATGGTTGATTTGATCTTGGATTTTCGTCGCCTGGCAGCTCAAGACCTACCACCTGAAAACATCACTCGCCTAGCTTACACGCGTTTAGAGCCCGGCGAGACTTTTGAGTCGATCGCCGCAAAGGCCGCCACTTCTGAAACCGATCAAACGGCCGGCGCGCAATTGTTGCGATTATTGAACGGCTATTATCCTCGCGGGAACCCAGAGCCAGGAACTTTCATAAAAGTCCCCGTTAAAGCGCCCACCGAGCAGCAGTAGTGTTAAAATAGAAACTTTATAACAAAGATATAAAGTTTCTCATGGCTGGACATAGTAAATGGGCGAATATCAAACATCGCAAAGCGGCTCAAGACGCTAAACGCGGTAAGGTATTTACCAAGCACATTCGAGAAATCACCGTCTCTGCACGAGAAGGTGGTGGAGACGTTGACGCCAATCCTAGACTGCGTATTGCGGTAGATAAGGCATTAGGCGCGAACATGACGCGTGACACCATCGAGCGTGCGATCAAACGCGGCACGGGTGACCTAGAGGGCGTTAGCTATGAAGAAATCCGTTACGAGGGTTACGCGCCAGCGGGCATAGCGGTGTTGGTGGAGTGCTCTACAGACAACAAGAACAGAACCGTTGCTGAGGTTCGTCACGCCTTTAATAAATACAATGGCAATATGGGCACTGAGGGTTCGGTAGCCTATATGTTTGAGAGGATAGGCATCATCAGCTTGCCAAGCGGAACCGACGAAGAAGCCGTGATGGAGTTGGTGCTTGATGCGGGTGCCGAAGACATTGAAACAATGGAAGACGGCAGCGTCGAAATTCAATGCCCGCCAGAGGTGTTTAATGGTGTGGTTAACACGCTCATTGAAGCAAACATGGAGATAGAATCTTCTGAAGTGGTGCAACGCGCGGCCAATGAAATCACCTTAAGTGATGACGACGCTGAAAAAGTCATGAGGTTGATCGACGCGCTAGAAGATCTTGACGATGTTCAAGACGTGTTTACCAACGCCGATTTTCCAGAATCCGTATTCGAGTAAGTCCATTAACACTCAAAGCTTAAAAACTCCTGCGCGCGATAAAGCCATCACGGTGCTTGGCATCGATCCTGGCTCTCGCGTGACCGGTGTTGGCGTTATTCGCGTTACCGGCAATGATCTGAAATATTTATATTGTGAGTCACTTAAGCTGCCTACGGGAGATCTAGGCGAGCGCTTAAGAGTGCTTTATTCGCGTTTGTCTGAGGTTATTCAAAAAACTCAACCGAATGTGGTGTCTGTAGAAAAAGTATTTTTAGCTAAGAACCCACAATCAGCATTGGTGCTCGGCCACGCACGAGGGGCAGCAATGCTTGCAGCGGTAAACGAGCATCTACCTATCGTTGAGTATTCGGCGACAGAGATCAAAAAATCGGTGGTGGGTAAGGGCCGAGCTGATAAACAGCAGGTTCAACATATGATGCGCGTTTTGCTAGGTTTAACCACTAACCCAGAAGAAGACGCCGCGGATGCCTTAGCCGCAGCGGTCTGCCATGCTCATCATATGCAATATTCGAACACTCTCAAACGGGCAGGGCTTAGCAAATGATTGCGTGGCTATCCGGACAGTTACTGGAGAAACAAGCGCCTTGGCTGCTGCTCGACGTGAATGGTGTAGGCTATGAACTTGAAGCACCACTCTCGGTATTTTTTGACCTCCCCGCCGTTGGCGAGCCTGTATCGTTTTATGTGCACATGGTGGTGCGTGAAGACGCGCAACTTTTGTTTGGTTTCTCGAATAAACAACAGCGCGACGTGTTCCGCATGCTGATCAAAATGAATGGGGTTGGCCCTAAAGTAGCGTTGGCAGTCTTGTCGACCTTGAGTATTGAAGAGCTCGCCGCGTGTGCAGTAAATCAAGACGTAGCCCTGCTTACTAAGGTTCCGGGTATTGGTCAAAAGACCGCACTGCGATTGTTGGTTGAGCTTCAAGATCGTTTAGAAAAAGACTTCTCGAATGTCACCGCACAATCGGGTCAAGACTCTAATAAGTCGGGTGATGCGGTAAGCGCTCTGGTTGCCTTGGGCTACAAGAATGTCGAAGCGACCAAAGTTGTGCGAAGCCTGGATCCTGAGTTGAGCAGCGAAGAAATGATTCGCCAAGCGTTACGGATTTTGTCCGGTAATGTGCTTTAGCCCAGCGAATGGTGAACACTACTAACAAGCAAGTTTGAACCAATTATGAGTGACGAAAACCCTATAGACCCCTTGGCGCAGATTGGTGACGAGGACGTTATTGATCGTTCGTTACGCCCGCAGAGCTTGCAAGATTTTGTTGGTCAAGCCAAGCTCAAAGAGCAGTTGGATATTTTTATTCAGGCGGCTAGAGCGCGCTCCGAGTCTTTAGATCATGTCTTGCTATTTGGTCCCCCAGGTTTAGGTAAGACGACCTTATCTAATATTATCTCGCACGAAATGGGCGCAACCTTGCGCCAAACTTCTGGTCCTGTATTGGAGCGAGCGGGTGATTTAGCGGCAGTCTTAACTAACCTTGAGCCCAACGATGTTCTGTTTATAGACGAGATTCATCGTCTGAGTCCCGCGGTGGAAGAAATTCTGTACCCCGCTATGGAAGACTATGAGCTCGATATTATGATCGGTGAAGGTCCCGCCGCCCGCACGGTAAAGCTGTCGCTACCACCGTTTACGCTGATCGGCGCAACTACTCGAGCGGGATTGCTAACCTCGCCGCTCAGAGATCGCTTTGGCATCGTTCAACGGCTGGAGTATTACGATACGAGCGACCTCGCAAAAATTGTTGAACGCTCGGCACGAATTTTGGCCATTCCCGCAGAGACCGATGGCATCAACACGATTGCAAAACGCTCGCGCGGTACGCCACGAATCGCGAACCGTTTATTGCGCCGCGTGCGCGACTACGCCCAAGTAAAAGGTGAGGGTGTTATTTCTGGCGAGATCGCGTCTAAAGCTCTGGATATGATGGAAGTTGATCCACATGGTTTGGACTGGTTAGACCGTCAATTATTGCGCTCCATCATGGAAAAGTTTGATGGTGGGCCAGTCGGTATCGACAGCCTTTCAGCAGCAGTGGGTGAGGAGCGGGGAACCATTGAAGATGTTATTGAGCCCTATCTTATCCAACAAGGTTTTATGATGCGTACCCCTCGAGGTCGCATGGTCACAAAGCGGTCTTGGGCATACTTCGGTTTGAGTAACCCTCGAGAGCAAGATACTCCGCAAGCGGGCTTGTTTCAGGATTAGCCTAGATGTTTACAGCCAAAGTCAGGATTTACTATGAGGATACGGATGCCGGTGGCATCGTTTATCACGCCAATTATCTAAAATATATGGAGCGGAGTCGCTGCGACTGGCTGGACTCTTTAGGCTTCGCGGTGAGCGACCTAATTGAAAACGACAACATTATGTTTGTGGTCAAAGAAGCACAATTAGAATTTGATCACCCCGCCAAGCTGTTTGACGAGTTGACAGTAACGACAAGAGCATTGCAGGTGGGTAAGGTTAAATTGATTGCCGAGCAATGTATTTATAATCGAGACCAGCTGTTGTGCAAAGGAGTGATCAAGCTGGCGACCCTGAGCGCGTCCTCGTATAAGCTCGCGCCGATGCCGAAGGCGCTGCAAGACGCTTTGAAGGCAGACGCTTAGTTGGTACTAAAAAGCTCAAACTAAAAGCCCATGCTAAAGATCTGCGAAGTCAAAGCACGCCGTCGAGCGAAGCTGATCGCGTGGTTATTAACGTTTGACTTTTCTTTGTGGAAGATGGTCAAGATGTGACGCAGTTATGATGGATTTCGTAGTACATTTGCCCAATAATTAATGCTTAGCCTGATACAGCCTAAATTGGGCGATTTTTTTCGACAATAAGTTTTCGACAACAAGCCAGATCAAAGACGATTAACAAGGCTATTCAGCTGATATTCATTCAACTTTTATTAGTGTGTACTGCCGCTTTTAAAAACGATAGTCGACTGGCTAAATAGAGCACTGAAGCTCGGAAACCCGCTTTTTTCAAAACCCTTGACTAAAAACCGCACTGACCTTTTAACTTGAGAATCTGATGAGTAACTCTGCAATTTACGCCCAGCAACTGGCACCCGATACGAGCACTGCAGTTGAATCGATCGCTCCCGCTGTTGCTAATACTGCGGCTCATGCCGCCGACAGCATGTCGATCATGGCATTAGTTGCCGAGGCCAGCTTAACCGTCCAACTGGTTATGCTGGTGCTACTACTGGCGTCCGTTTTTTCTTGGGCTGTGATCTTCACAAAGCACATGATGATCCGCAAAGAGCGAGCACTTGCCACCAAATTTGAAAAAGAGTTTTGGTCGGGCGGCAGCATGCAAGCGCTGTACAAACAATACTCAGCGGATCGCGATACGACTTCTGGGATGTCAGAAATTTTTGTCGCAGGTTATCGTGAGTACCAACGTTTAACGGAACGCGGTTACGCAAACAACAACGACTTGTTAGACGGTGTGCAAAGAGCCATGCGCGTAGAGCTTAGTCGTGAGATCGAGCATCTTGAGTCGCAAATCCCGTTTCTTGCAACGGTTGGTTCCACGAGCCCCTATATAGGATTGTTCGGTACGGTTTGGGGCATCATGAATTCATTTCGGGCGCTGGGCTTGCAAACCCAGCAAGCCACGGTTGCCAGTGTGGCACCCGGTATTGCCGAGGCGTTGATCGCAACGGCGCTTGGTTTGTTCGCGGCAATCCCTGCGGTCAT
>CAZOIG010000498.1:0-1749 GCA_964579235.1 uncultured Gammaproteobacteria bacterium | reverse complement strand
TGGCTTGCAATATCAGGTTTACTTCTGGTGAAAACCAGTCTTGTACCAAGCGGCCGACTGAAGTCTAAAAGAACCTAACGAGCCTAAAAAAGGCAATGACTAGTTTCAGGAATAGACTACTTACCCAAATATTTCGGCGGGTGCAAATATTGACTTAGATGCGCGCTACCGCAATTTGCGGCTTGGTCACAAGCATATTGGGGGTTGGTTTAGCAACGTTCGGGATCGGAACATTATTCTTCCTGTTCCTTGCACAACGAACTTTTAAACAAGACTTGGTTGTTCAGTAGCAATTGGGAATCGACTAGATAGAGATATCACACATTGGAAATTTGGACCTGTGCTTCGATGCGCGAACCTTTTACTCTGGTTTATCATACGAAGTGGGGGCACTATTCAGATTCCGAAATTAAACACCCCATTCGGAGATGGCAAAAGATCAACTCGCTGTTCAATTTCTATGCGGTAAAGGCGTAGAGTTTGGTGCGCTGCATAACCCAGTGCCACTCAATGAGGATAAAGCGAGCGTTCAATACGCAGACAAACTCTTCAAGCATCAAGCGATTGAGGCTTTCCCAGAGCTGGAAGACGTGGCTGAGAATATTGTTGAGACCGACTTCATCGTCGACTTAGATCGCGATTCGCTAAGCGTAATCAAAGAACAAGACTTCGACTTTGTAATTGCCAATCACGTGATTGAGCATCTGGTCAATCCGATTAGCTTTTTGAAACGCGTGCATGACAACCTTAAAACCGATGGGCTATTTCTTCTGACGGTGCCAAACATGGAGTATACGCACGACAGCAATCGAAAACTAAGTCGGTATAAAGTCCTGCTCCTTAAATACTATTTGGGCGTAAAACGGCTGAGTAACTCACGCATTCGTGATTATTTAAACAATAAACACGAAGTCGAAAACGTACATCCGAAAACCCGCGAGTACTTTATTAAGCACAATTTGCCGTTGAGCTATTACGAGGGAAATACCATTCCCCTTAACCCGATTAGTCGGCGCAAGCTCTTCAATTACCATCGGGGCCGTTCCATCCATGTACACGTCTGGAATCGCGAAACCTTTGATTTCTTCCTTCGCCGAACAATAGATGTGCTTAAGCTAAACTTTTCAATCGAGCATCAAGCGAGTGCCGCTGACTCGCATGGCGAGATGGTGTATCTACTCAAAAAAATCTGAACGACGCGACTGCCCACCTAGCTTACTAGGCTGAGTTCTAAGCTAAACCGGTACGGCTTCTTTATCGAGCGGCGCTATTCCAACGCTGATACCACCACCACCAATTTGAATACCACCGGCGAGCGTGGCTACACCAACGTGGAAGGCAATATTGTATTTGTTGCACGCCAGCTTCAATTGATTAAACATGCCGTTGTCTTCAAGCATCTTGGGATCACCCACCACTGCAACGGTTACGATTGGAATCGCCAAACCAAAACGAATCTGCTCTATACAAAAAGTGAATATCTTGTCCAAGCCTTGCTTTAAACCGCGCGACTTAACTTCATGAACAATCAGCTCATTGTCATGAAGATTACAGATTGGGTGGATTTTTAAAGCGTCGGCCATAACCGCCGCAGGTAAAGAGAGAGAGTCGTTACCTTTGAGCTTTTGCCGATGCCGCGCAAATTTAACATCGCGTACCAAAACCAGCGACTGCACTAGCGGAGTTAGGTCATTCATTTTGGCGTTGATTTCCGCCAGCGGTACATTGGCACGAATTAAATCATCGGTA
>CAZOIG010000497.1:0-2033 GCA_964579235.1 uncultured Gammaproteobacteria bacterium | reverse complement strand
TATACTGGTAGGCGTAACTATGGCTGAAGCAGGTGTTTCGCGCTTGATTGCGGTGGATGTAGCCGAAGCCGCTGCTATGGCGGCAGAATAGTGTCGTTGTTATCAGATTGGTCACTATTTTTACGCCAAATTTAGTAAGCTGTTATTCAAAGTAAAAACGCCCATTAGACCGTTCGGGCTTTTTCGTATAAAGCGCGGCAAGCGCAAACATTAGATTGACTCTAGTTTGACTCTATATGTCTGACCTACAGCTCACATTCTTATTCATCGGCCTCGTCCTATTTCTGGGCATTGCCGCATACTCTTGGTCGATCTCAAATCAGAAAAGTGGCAGCAATCAACGTCGCTCGCGTGCAAGTGCTCGATCTTCTCAAAGCGATTTTTCCAACGATCTTCTTACTGAGCCGGACCTAAAGGTCGAAGACGAGCCAAACCGTGTGCCAGGCGAAGTTGCCGAGCCCAAACGCGCGACCGCGCGAACAGCTTCTCGAGCTCCTTCAAAGTCAAAGCCTCGACGCGCAAGTGCTCAGTCTAATAATGAGAGCGATCATGACGATGTGCTGGGCTTGTCCGAGCTTGACGTCGAACCCAACTTACTTACGCGAGTTGCCGCGAAACGCGGCTTGGCGGCAAAGCTTTCAGAGCTTACTCGCCGATCTCGCAAGCCGAGTATTGACCTTGGTTTAAACGGTTTAGAGTCTGACGATGTGGGCGCACGAGTGAGCCAGGTCAGCACCAACCCATCGTCCAAGCAGGGTGGGGGCGTATCGGATCCGCAAGATGTAGAGAAGTACATTGCGCGACGCAGTGAAGTGAACGGCACTGTCAGTAGTAATGCTGCGCCTGTCGACGAACCCTTAGAGAAGCCTGTAGGTGCAGACACGGAAGCGGGAATCGTTACCGATCTGGTTGCGCGTATCACAATCAAATCGCCATTAGAGCAACAAGAATTGATGGTGTTGCTACGCGAGTACGACTATAAGTTTCATCGCACCATTAAGCTTTATGGGCTTAATCAGTTGACGGATATTTGGTGTGATGTTGAGCAAGAGCAACCATCGGCACTGTTTGTAGATTTAGGTTTATCGATTCAATTAGCCGATCGCAATGGCGCAATGAGCAGTAAAGAGGCGCATGATTTTCAGCAAATGGTATTAGCGTTTACAACGCGCTACGATGCCCCGTTTGAATTTTCGATGGACGTGGACGCAGCATTGGAGCAAGCCCAAAAGCTGGATCGCATCGGTGTTCAATTCGATTCAATGGCGGTTCTCAATATTGTGCCGCGTTCCCGCGAAGGCTTCAGGGTGGCAGATGTGGAGAGCTGCGCGCGCGATTTAATTATGCTGCCAGACACACAGGGCGTATTTGTGAAGACCACTGGCCAACGCAATAACCTCTCTGTGATGTACCGCTTAGCCTGCAGTGACGGAGAAGGCAGCCACGGCATCACTCACGTCAAAGGTGGTCACATCTTTGATCTAGTATTTTTGATGAACGTGCCGGCTACGCAGAATCCTGAACAGGTGTTCCAAGAGATGATCGACGACGCCAACAAATTGGCTGTCTGGCTCGAAGGTAAGGTCGTTGACCGTTCAGGTCGAGGCTTAACCCAACGCTCACTAAACACCTTGCTAACACAGGTTAGCCAAATTTCCGCAGGCTTGCGATCCATGGGCATTACTCCAGGCGACGCAGTCAGCAAAAAACTCTTCTGATTTTTCCAAATTAAGCCACAGCATGTCATCAGACCAGTCAGACGCATCGATTTCAGCAACACCTTCGAGCGCAGAGCAAGAGCGATATGCGCAGCTCTCAATTGAAATCGAACAGCATAATCGCCGCTATTATCGCGACGATGCGCCGCTGATCAGTGACTTTGACTACGATCAATTGATGCAAGAGTTGATCGAATTAGAAAACCGTTTTCCGACACTACGAACACCTGAGTCTCCCTCGCAACGAGTAGGTGGCGGGATACTTGAGCAGTTTCAGCAGATAACCCATGAGTTACCAATGCTCTCTTTGAGTAA
>CAZOIG010000496.1:0-9812 GCA_964579235.1 uncultured Gammaproteobacteria bacterium | reverse complement strand
ACAGGAGCATAAGGCCAAGACCCTCGAAATCTACCGAACGGTTATTGGTATACCAACGGTCGCTGGGCGCGGCAATGGCCAAACAATAGTCGACTATTTAACACAAGAATTGCGTGCGGCAGGATTTCCAGAAGAAGCTTTTCAAACTGTTGCAGTTGACGACGCTATTGGCCTCACCGTGCGCTACGCGGGTGAGCAAGGCTCGCGCCTAAAACCTATTTTATTGTTAGCCCATATGGATGTCGTCGAAGCCTTGGACTCTGATTGGGAGCGTCCGCCGTTCACTTTAACTGAAGACGACGATTACTATTACGGGCGAGGTACGACTGACAACAAGTATGGTGTAACAATACTAACCTCCACGTTTATTCGCTTGAAAAAGCAAGGCTTTGTTCCAAACCGAGACATCTATTTGGTCTTTACTGGCGATGAAGAAACAACCATGTTTACGACCAATAAATTAGCCTATGAGGCGCCCTATCTTAGCGACGCGGAGTACGCGCTAAACTCAGATGGCGGTGGTGGTGTGCTCGACAGCAATCATCAGCCTATCGCGTTCCGAGTTCAGTCGGCGGAAAAAACTTACGCAACCTTCAGTCTCACGTTTCGCAACCAAGGTGGTCACAGCTCTTTGCCGCGACCCGACAACGCGGTATACGACCTGACTACCGCGCTCGGTAAACTCGCGAACTACGACTTTCCAGTGATGAGTTCAGAGGTTACCCGTGACTACTTCAGACAAGTCAGCTCACGTAATGAAGGCGAGGTAGCCGTCGCTATGATGAACTTTGCTAACAATCCAAACGACGCTCAAGCAATATCTGTGTTATCGGCTCAACCGCATCACAATGCGCAACTGCGCACGACCTGCGTTGCAACTATGATCAATGCTGGACACGCGGAAAACGCCTTAGCTCAAAGCGCGACGGCGACCATAAATTGCCGAATATTTCCGGGCGTCGAAATCGATGAAGTCAAACAACAACTCACGGAAGTAATCGCCAATGATCGGGGCGAACTAGAACTGGCTTTTCCTTATCCAGCCAGTCCAACATCAGAGCCTCGAGAAGATATCATGGCGGCGCTTGGTATTGCCGTAGGCAGCTTATATCCTGATGTGCCGTTGATTCCCACTATGTCTACAGGGATGACAGACGGCGCTATTTTTCGCTCCGCTGGCATACCGACTTGGGGGGTCCGGAACACGTTTATGCGACCCGAAGATAATTTTGCGCACGGCCTTAACG
Organism: uncultured Gammaproteobacteria bacterium; assembly: GCA_964579235.1. Taxonomy (GTDB): domain Bacteria; phylum Pseudomonadota; class Gammaproteobacteria; order Arenicellales; family Arenicellaceae; genus Arenicella. The sequence continues at coordinate 8,565 of CAZOIG010000496.1, read as the reverse complement.
AACGCTTGCCAAAAAAAGCGTTCGCCGACGGCTTAAAGTATTGGACTGTTTTGTTACGCACGCTGACTGGCCCCGCTGAGTAAATCATCGAACTACTAACTTTTGATTGGAGAATCTGATGGGCGCTGCCTCAACATCCTCTACCACCTCTAGAGCAACATCTATCTCACTAGTCATACTCGCGACCGTCGCGGTGTTCTATGTACTGGTGGTCGGCAAATCGGTATTAGTTCCGTTAGCCGTTGCCATCATGATTTGGTATGTGATCAATGCCTTAAGCCGCAGTTACTCGCGCTTACTACCGAAGATTGAAGAGCCGAATTGGATTACCACCATTTTGTCTTTAACTACGATCGGCTTATTCGTGGCGTTCTCTGTCGACATGGTGCAAAACAATATTGCCGATGTATCGGCTGCAGCGCCTGAGTACAAACGCAACTTTGACGTATTGAGCGCAAAAATTATTGAGCGCTTTAATCTGCAAGATTTGCCCAACGTGAATCAAATGGTGCAGGGGATTGAGATTGCGCCGGTCATTTCGGCGCTGGCAGGCACCTTTACCAATATGATCAGCGACATATTTATTGTGTTGATTTACGTATTATTCTTAATGCTGGAGCAGGGCACCTTCCAAAAAAAGATCAGCGCCATTTTTCCTGACAGCGTACAACGTGACTCGGTTCTCAGCATTTTGTCGCACGCACAAGAAGACATCCAGACCTACTTGTGGATTAAGACCATAACAAGCTCCATCACGGGTATTGTCAGTTACTTTATTCTGAAAATGGTTGGTGTAGATTTCGCGGGCTTCTGGGCATTCACCATTTTCTTGCTGAATTTCATCCCGACCATAGGGTCAATCATTGCGACCTTGTTTCCAGCCATTCTTACTTTGATTCAGTTCGACACGTTTGGGCCATTTTTAGTTGTGCTGCTGGGTGTAGGTTCAGTACAAGTTGCAGTGGGTAACTTTTTAGAACCCAAGCTAATGGGTACATCCTTGAACGTAAGCCCGCTGGTAGTAATGCTTTCGCTGACTCTCTGGGGCAGTATTTGGGGGGTCGCGGGTATGTTCCTGAGTGTACCCATTACCGTGATGATGCTGATTGTGTTCGCGCACTTTAGGCAAACTCGCCACTGGGCAATACTGCTGTCGGGCAACGGCAGCTTGAAATTTGCCGAACAGAAAGAAACTTTGACCGACGTGCACTAATGCACGTAGCCGTATGAGTGAGCGCGTAATAATCAACGACGTAGGCCCGCGAGATGGCCTACAAAATCAGCCTAAAATCCTTTCGGTAAATGAAAAAGTGGCCATGATTGAGGCCTTACTCGCGGCTAAACTTGAGCACATTGAGCTGGGCGCGTTCGTCTCACCTAAAGCCGTGCCCGCGATGGCGGGCAGCGCGGAAGTCGTCAACGCATTTGCAAATCGGCATGGGGAATTCTCGGTGCTGGTTCCGAATTTAAAAGGCTATGAGCTGGCTATTGAGGCCAACTGCACGACCTTAGCGATGGTGGTCTACGGCACCGAGGGAATGGCACAGAACAACGTTAGGATGAGTCGCGAGCACGCTAAACAAGCAACGCTTGAAATGGCCAAACGCGCTAAATCCGATAGGGTTACTTTAATCGCGACCGTTTCCACCGCGTTCGAGTGCCCTTTTGACGGCGCCGCCGATCCGGGCGTGGTTGCCGATACTACCGCTGAACTGCTGGCAGCAGGCGTAGAGACCGTGGTGATTGCCGACACCATTGGCGCAGCTAATCCCAAAATGGTGAGCACCTTAATGAAGCGACTCGTCGCCGAAAATGGCGCCGATCAACTGGCCTGCCATTTTCACGATACTCGAGCCTACGGCATTGCCGACGTCTACGCAGCGGTAGAGGCCGGCATACGGCGCTTCGATTCATCCATAGCTGGCTTAGGCGGCTGCCCCTTTGCGCCCGGTGCGAGTGGCAACGTCGCCACCGAAGACGCCGTTATGGTGCTGGAGCAAATGGGCTTTGATACAGGCGTGGATTTAGACGCCCTGATACGGGCCTCCGATTTAGCGGTTGAGCTAACAGGCACCGCGCCTGGTGGACGAGCGAAACCATGGTTAAAGCCTTACCTAGCCAAATCAGCTCAAGGCTATTGCACATAGCACCATCCTACGAATGCTTTACCTGAGACTTAGTGGGTGATATCAATAGCTCAAGATATATCTAACTTGAGCATAAGATGAGTTTCCTTTCTGAATTACACCTTGGTCAGGCGCAAAGTGCGCTAGGGCTTCTGGCATTTCCGCTGATCGCCTGGTGCCTGTCAAGTCGTCGCCAAGGGCCTAACGTCAAGCTCTGGCTCAGCGCCATTGCACTGCAATTGCTGCTTGCCATGCTGTTTCTACGGTTGCCGTGGTTTCAATCAATCTTCGCAGCAATTAACAGCGGCGTTTTGGCGTTGGAGGCGGCAACTCAGGAAGCCACAGCCTTTGTTTTCGGCTATTTAGGTGGTGGGGCGACCCCATTTGATGTGAGCGAACCAAGCGCGCTGTACATCATCGCGTTCAGGGCATTGCCACTGATTCTAGTTCTGGGTGCACTCACAGCGCTTTTATCATACTGGAGAGTGCTCCCTTGGCTGATTGAACAGCTGGCTAGGCTGTTTACACGAAGTTTAGGCATAGGCGGAGCAGTAGCACTGTCGGGCGCCGCTAACGTCTTTGTAGGCATGATTGAGGCGCCCCTATTCATACGCCGCAGCTTGGTAAAACTCACGAGGTCTTAACTGTTCATGGTTATGACCCTTGGCATGGCGACTGTAGCGGGCACTGTACTGGCTTTGTACGCGACGTTTTTAGGTCAGGTCGTGCCCAACGCGATAGGTCACATTTTGAGCGCTTCAATCCTCAGCGTGCCTGCGAGCATTTTGATTGCGCTGACACTCATTCCTCAAAACAGTGAGCCGACGCCTGCACAAGCCGAAGAGCGCAGCGAGTACCACGGTCCAATGGACGCCATAGCACAAGGTGGGATCAACGCAATGCAAATGATGTTAGCGATTATCGCGCTGCTCATATGTTTTATTGCGCTAAGCTCGCTGATCAACCAAGCCTTAACCTGGTTACCAGACGTTGCGGGTGCTTCGCTCACGCTGGAGCGTATTTTGGGTTGGCTGATGGCGCCAGTTTGCTGGCTAATGGGCATACCGTGGAATGAAGCGACTACTGCAGGATCACTCATGGGGGTGAAGACGGTACTGAATGAGCTGATCGCCTTTATTCAACTTTCGCAGCTGCCTGTTGAAGCGTTGTCAGACCGTAGCACACTGATATTAAGTTATGCGCTCTGTGGCTTTGCTAATTTGGGCAGCCTTGGAATTTTGATCGGCGGTCTATCCACATTGGTGCCTGAACGCCGCGAGGAAATAGCCTCTTTGGGTGCACTCAGCATTGTCAGTGGTACACTGGCGACTTGCCTAACCGCCAGTGTGATTGGAGTGCTCAGCTAATGTTTAAAAAACTTATTAAGATTCTGTTTTACAGCCTTTTGGTGATAGTCGCCGCAACTTTTGTGTTTGGCTACGCGGGCGACACTGACATCGCCGAGATGGAAGCTAAATACGGCAACTCACCGGTACTTAGAACGCAAGCCTCGGGCATTCGCTATCGAGACAGTGGCATTCCGGGCGGCCCTACCCTGTTGTTACTGCACGGTTCAAATTCTTCTTTGGATACTTGGGAACCAATGGTAGAACTGCTGGCTGATCGCTTTCGACTTATTCGCTATGACCAATTTGGCCATGGCATGACCGGCGCACACGAGCAACACGACTACAGTGCCGCTGCGCGCGTAGCCGCTGGTGTTGAGGTGTTAGACGAGCTTGGCGTTGAATCGGCGATATGGGTGGGCAACTCAATGGGTGGCGGCGTTGCATGGAGAGCTGCCATGCTCGCACCCGAGCGCGTTAACGGACTGGTATTACTGAATGCGTCTGGCGCGCAAACGGATGAGCCCGTTACCCCTTATCTGGGCGCTGCGGTCGCGAGAACGTGGCTCGGACGAACCATTTTGCCGTTAATTACGCCCCGTTTTATGGTGGCAACGTCACTTGAACAATCGGTAGCCGACCCGTCCATGATGACCGATGCGCTGGTTGACCGTTATTGGGAAATGGTGCGCTATCCTGGTAACCGTGACGCTATGGCTGCGTCAATCGTAGCAGGTAGAGAGTCCGAGCTCTGGAACACTATCGACTCGATCAACATACCAACCTTCATCGTCTGGGGTGAACAAGACTCCGTGGTGCCGGTTGCGCACGCGCACGCCTTCGCAGAACAGATACCCAATTCAAGCAAGATTATTTATCCGCACTTAGGTCATCTTCCCATGGAAGAAGAGCCGGCCTCGGTTGCCAAAGACATAAGCGCATGGTTTGACTCTGCCTACAGCACAGACAACCCAGAATCGAGCGAGAATTAAGCCTAGCGACGACCCAAGAGCTGTAATAGAGGTTCTGGGTCGTCGGTAATGATCCCATCTACCCCCATGCTGATTAAAGCGCGCCATTGCGCCTGCGTATTCGCTGTCCAAGGAATAACGAGGTAACCCGCAGACTGCATCTGAGCTACGCTTTGGGCATCAATCAAATTGCCTCGCGGTGACACGATGTCTGCATGGGCAGCTTCGGCCGCAACCAGCCAATCATCTGGCGTAGTACGAAACAATGCAGCACGCTTAACCTCTGGAGCCTGACGATGGGCTTCGACCAGCGTCCTATGGTCAAATGACTGAAGCGTGATTCTGTCTCTCAAATCAAACTTGTCCACCACCTGCAAAACCAACTCAACGAATTCCTTCGGCTCGGCCTGAGCAGCTGGGTTGGCAGGATTACTCTTGGTTTCTATATTGAAACGGACTGTATCTCGGTTCGACAAACCTGACTGCGCCACAGCTTCGAACAATTCCGCGAGAGTTGGAATCTTGGTGTTCGGTACCGCCACCTGCTGAGGAAAGCCGGGGTGCGGGTAACTGCCGCAATCGAAGCTCTTAACTTGCTCTAGAGTTAAGTCGTGAATCCAAGCCTTCTGGTGCTCAGCGCTTAAGCTTGAGCTCTTGCAGATAGTTTGGTTCACCACCTGATCGTGCACGATGACCACTTGGCGATCATCGGTTGTGGCTAAATCGAGCTCAAGCGTATCGACCCCAATTTCCAGCGCATACATAAATGCAGGCAGGGTATTTTCAGGCAAGACCGAGCGAGCACCGCGATGACCTTGCACGTCAAAATGCTGGGGCACACTCAGTGTTGAGTTCGGTTGAACGTCTTGCGCAACATTAACCGTTTGGGTATTTGCAACAAACGAAAGCGTAAATAGCCAAACACCGAGTACTAAACACGCACACGAGTAGTAGGTTCTAGAATATCGCTCACAAGTCATATAATGATTCTGGTTTGGAGGTTTGGCTGACCTTAAAACGCCTCAATAAAAATAGAGTTTAAGCCGCAAACATGACAAACAGGTGTACCATTGCCAATCATTCGTTTCAACATATTCACAGTTTGTAGCTGTACTTTTTCAACACTACCTTGTCACTAGCAACTTTTCAGCTATACACCAATTATGCTTAAAGATATCTATCCGCCCATCGACGCGTATCAATCAGACCATTTAAAAGTGTCTGACTTGCATAGCATTCACTACGAACAAAGTGGCAATCCCGAAGGCCGAGCGGTTGTGCTGTTACACGGTGGCCCTGGTGGAGGTATGAATGCAGGCTACCGCCGTTACTTTGATCCAAAAAAATGGCGCATCATTCAGTTCTCGCAACGCGGCTGTGGTCAGAGCACGCCGTTTGCCGAACTGCGCGAAAACACGACTTGGGATCTCGTCGCCGACATTGAAAAATTGCGCGAGCACCTTGAAATTGAGCAGTGGGCAGTGTTTGGGGGCAGTTGGGGTTCTACGCTCAGTTTAAGTTATTCACAAACCCATCCTGATCGTTGCACAGCGCTATTTTTGCGCGGAATCTTTTTGTTACGAAAAAAGGAAATTGATTGGTTTTACCAGGAAGGTGCGAGCCGTATCTACCCAGACGCTTGGGAGCACTACCTCAAACCTATTCCAGAAGCTGAGCGCGGCGACTTGGTAGCGGCTTACCACAAGCGCCTGACGAGCGACAATCAAGCCGAACGGCACGCTGCTGCTCGTGCGTGGGCAGTTTGGGAAGCCAGCACCTCCAAGTTGATACAAGATGACAACCTGATGGACTCGTTTGATCAAATTGAGTTTGCCGAAGCCTTCGCCCGCATCGAATGCCATTACTTCACGAACAAAGGATTCTTTGAAAACGAGAATCAATTAATCGACAACATTGACACAATTCGCCATATCCCGGCGATTATTGTGCAAGGCCGCTACGATGTAGTCTGCCCGGCAGAATCGGCTTGGGAGCTCTCTAAAGCGTGGCCAGAAGCGCAATTACAGATCATTCAAGACGCGGGGCACTCGATGGCTGAAGAGGGGATTCGTAAAGCGTTAGTCGCGGCAACCGACGCGGCTTAAGATCACTTGTTTGGCGTCTGGAGCAACGAAAATTGGTCGACAGCTAAAAGTTAAGGCTTTTACAGTACTCGATTAGCTCGTAGTCTTCTTGGTAATGCTCTACTAAACACACTTTCGCGTGCTCGCTTAGTGTCTCAAGAGAACACTGTGGTGCCATGTTTGCTTGCACCGGGTTATTTGGAAGAGCGCATTCTTCTGGCAGCTCGAGAAGATTCTTCAGCTTAACGAAGTCCTCAGTCAAACGCTCCTGAAAACATACCATCAAAATGTTGGCTTCTCGCTTCCGAAGATTGTCTAGCCCTCCCATTTGCAAAGCGATCTTGCGCAAATGCCCTAGCCTACTCATTGCTTCGACAGCCAGTACCTCTTTTCTAGCTAGAGCTTCGGCAAGTTGGTTGGCCGAATCATAAACTTCGAAAACACGTTGTTGAAAAGGAGTCCAAGGCTCACGGAATAGTGGTGCGCCTTGCCTGTAAATGTGGTTAAAGCCGCTAACAAATCGAGACAGCGGGTCTCTAAGCGTAAAGAAAAATTTGTCGTCCAAGGGGATACTTGCGAGGGAGTAATGGCCAGGTTTCAAAACCAAGTAATAATCAAGGTTTTTTGAGAATGGCCGAAGTGCTACCTTAAGTGCTCTTCCTCCCGTTTTGGGCAAGTGCAAGAGGTGAACTACTTGTTTATCGTGCATTTGTATAGACCAGAATCAACTAGAATAATTGGGCTCGTTCCTACTAATAACGATACAATCCAATAATCGACTAAGCAAAGCAAAAGAGATGGCAAACACAGATGATTAAAGCAATTTTAATAGGCGTTTGGGGACTCATTATCGCGAATCAATTTTTAGCGTTCCCCGCCACGCTGTCCTTGAGCCTCAACGTTTTAGGTGGGCTGCTGATTGTGGCTCACTTGGTTGAGTTTTTTGTGTTCAGAGACAAAATACGATCAAAAGCAGACCATCCGCTGAAAGCATTTATTATGACAATGGTTTTCGGGCTTGCTTACATCCAAGGTAGGTAATACAGGCTTTAATCACGCGACTCTGAAAAATTGAATGCAGCGCGCGACATAGAAAATAAATAGAAAATAATAAGCCGGTAAGAGGGAAAAACCGAGACCGCATAGTTGTTCAAAGACGGCTAAAGCTGCTCTAAAACCTCTCTTAACCTATCTAAAACCTATAGGCATAAAAAAACCCGCCCTTATTATTATTATTGGCGGGTTTCCCTTATGAGAGTGCTATTAACTGCACTTTCCTCACTCCTAGGTGACTTGGGCTTGACCTCAGTCGAGGTGAAAATTACTGCATCTTCGCGGCGTTGTCTAATACTTTTTCACGTTTTCTTCATTATTTTGCAACAATTAGACAATGTGTCCACCATATCGCCGAGTTATGGGTGATATCCTCGTTTAGTTATAACTGAACGGGGTTGGTAGCACACCAAAAAACCTCACTAAATCAGCCTCTAAAGCGATACGTCTCACGTTATAATATCGCGCTTCGTCAACGCACTTCTTGCGCATTGTTTTAAGTATTCACTCGACTCAGCGGATTCGAACGCTATCACAAAATGAAAAATTCTAGCGAAGTCTTGAGCTTCCAAGATCTTATCCTGCGCCTGCAGCAGTTTTGGGCGGATCAGGGCTGCATGATTATGCAACCCTACGACATGGAAGTTGGTGCCGGTACATTTCACACGGCCACCTTTCTTGGTGCGGTTGGACCAGAGCCCATGCATGCGGCATACGTACAACCTTCAAGGCGACCCACCGATGGTCGCTACGGTGAAAACCCCAATCGCCTACAGCATTACTACCAGTTCCAGGTGGCCATGAAACCTTCTCCTGAGAATTTCCAGGAGCTGTACCTGGACTCGCTGACTGCGCTGGGTATCGACCCGCTGGTCCACGACGTACGCTTCGTGGAGGACAACTGGGAGTCGCCCACCCTTGGAGCCTGGGGCCTCGGCTGGGAGGTGTGGCTCAACGGTATGGAGGTGACCCAGTTCACCTACTT
>CAZOIG010000495.1:0-6031 GCA_964579235.1 uncultured Gammaproteobacteria bacterium | reverse complement strand
CCAGTTTCTTTCAATTAGCGTTCAGCGCCGTCGTCGTTCAGTTAATCGGTTGGTCGGCAGTTTTCGGTCCCTACGGTGTATTAGTGCCAATGTTTGCCTGTTCGCTTGCCGCAGCTATGCTGATTAGCCTAACTGGTCGAGCACCGTCCTCGTAAGAGCGGCACTATAGCGCTCAGACTAGGCTACTTAAGACCAAGATCGTAATGAGAGATAGTGAGGTCGCCAGTATAAGTTGACTCACAGCCGAGCCCTTTTTAAGTGTGTGTCGGTATAACTCAAAAACCCCTAGTGCAAGCACGCTTGCGATCAAAGCCAAGCCAGAGCTGCTTAATTCGAGCGCAACACCCGATAAGCGCGGTAGTTCAAACGGTAGTCCAAAGAACTCGAACATCCACCATGTGCTAATGACTAAATAGCTGCGTAAGGCCCAAGCCTGATAGCTTGCCAATGCGCCTAATTTAAGCAGTGCAAAAGCTGGGTACGCAACGATCGCGATAAGGCAAGCGTGCGCCATGCCCGCTACATTGCCTGCCGAAAATGACAGGTAAAGTACGATTAGACTTAAAGCCATCATGGCATCAACGTAAATCTTTGCACTCCAATCCAAAAACAGAGGCGCTTTCGCTTTAATGTTCGGTGCCCATTGTGTCGCAGCGACTAAGCTCAAGCCAATCGCAGTGGCGATCGTCACTACTAATAGGGCTAAGTTAAACGACAGGTCTATATTTACAAACTGAGAAATCCTAAGTTGTAGCTCAGTCATACTCAGGTGGGCAATATCCATCACAAACGCATAGGCGGCCTGGAGGACAGTTAACCACTGGCTTAAAACCAGCACCGCTAAAAGGGTGTAGGCAGCCAGTTTAAGTATGTGTTTGGTGTTCATTAGTTTGCTACTCGTTCTAACTGAGTAATAGTTCGCTGTATCAGTGGTCATAAGTTTGCGTGTGCAATAAATGTTCAGTAAATGCGCGTTTAGATTTCGAATTTGTTGTTGCGGTACCAAATAGCCGCTGCTGTGAATACTGCGGCCACAATTAGCCCAATGAGCATTTGCCGAGCTTCTTCAACAAAGAAGACATAGAAGGTTCCCGAAGAAGCGCTTGGGTCTAGGTGTGCAAGCACTTTGAATGGCATGTGGCTGAAAAAGAAGCTAAGAATTTCTACGTTCTCAAACACTACGCCTTCTAAAAATGACAAGGCCAAGATGGGTACGATGACCAATAAAAAGGGTGATCGGCGTGCCGCAGCCGATGCCCAAGCCAGGTAGGCAAAGATTGGTGCACCCCAGAAAAGACCAACGATGATCGCCTTAACTGGTGCCAAAAAGTAGCCGTAAAAGCTGATCGCAGATAAACCTTGATTGCCTACGTCGCCAAGGCCAAAGACAAACAGCACTATGGCTAATCCCCAACCGACTAAAACGCTGATGGCGGTAATCACAAGGGTTCCAAAGCCTAGTTTGCTGAGCACGTTGAAATGCTCAGAGACCGGCATTGATTTCCAGAACAGAATGCTCTTGTCTTTGCGATCGTTGTACAAAGCGCCTAATAAATAGTAAAAGGTCGCCAGCCATGCAAAGGTCACAAAAATCGACATCGCCTCGATACCTGAATCAGAACGCGTGTCGTTAAAATCTAGACTCCAATTGTCTATGTCGTCCTCAAGGTCTCGAAGCTCTTCATCCAGTTCTCGAATTTCATCTGGTGACAACTCTTGATCAGTGGCACCTTGAATGAAGGTTGAAACTGTACTGTCGGTAATCTTTTCCTTGACCACCTCTACGCCAATTGCGGCGACCAAGGCGAGAGCGGCGATGATCAAAGGAATACCAACAATTACCGCGCGGTTTTCCCAGTACTCTCTTTTTAAAGTTATGAGTAGTTGTTGCATGGTTGACTCCTAAATTAGTTGCTCATCTTCGCGACGAATAAGTCAGCGACGCTGGGGTTTCGGCACGGCCCAAGATGCTTGAGGGCCTCGCGAGGTGTGTTTTCAAACACCATAACCATTCCACCCAACATGCGGGTCTGGCTGATAGGGTTGAAGGTCATCGCTTGATCGATCATGTCGGTCTTTACTTCTACCTCGGTGTAGCGGTTACCGACGCTTTCCATGTCGGTATCAAGCACAACACGACCTTGTTTGATAAATATAAGATCGGTAAGCAAAGGCTCGATTTCTTCAACCTGGTGGGTGGTAATCAGGATCGTGCGTTCCTCGTCAAAGTAGTCGTTCAGCAGTTGTTCGTAAAAACGCTTTCTGTAAACGATGTCTAAGCCGAGAGTGGGCTCGTCCAGTACTAACAATTTGGCATCAATAGAAATCGTGGTCGCCAAGTGCAATTGCGTGACCATGCCCTTAGACAACTCTTGAACCTTGCTGTTTGAGCGAATGTCTGTTTGATTCAAAAAGCTTTCAGCTTTCTCGCGGCTAAAGCGCGGGTGGATCACTTCTAGATAATCAAGTAACTGGGTAACGGTGATCCACTTTGGCAGCACGGCGGTGTCGGCTATATAGGCGACCTCTTCCATCAGTTTGATACGCTCTTGGTGAGGGTTTTTGCCCAATACTTTCAGCTCACCATCAAAGGTGGCTAAACCAAGCAAGCAACGCAGAGCGGTGGTTTTACCCGCGCCATTGGGTCCGATGAGTCCAACAATTTTGCCGCTTTCGATCTCAAAATTGGCGTTATCCAAAGCCTTAAATTGACCATAGGATTTGCTAAGGCCTTTGGCCGATACGATAGATGTCATTGTTTATCTCCTGCGTGGGAGTCAGTTGCTTTGATCATTTCTATAAATTCTTCAATGCTAATGCCCAGCGCATTAGTGCGCTCTAATAGGGCTGGTAGTTCTTGTTCTGCGAACGTCTCACGTTCTTGTTTGAGCAGAGTCTCGCGAGCGTTCGCCAATACAAACATGCCGCGACCACGACGCATTTCTAAAACACCTTCGTCGACTAACTCTTGATAGGCCTTACCTACGGTTAAGTGATTAACCTGAGACTCGGCGGCAACCGCTCGCACCGATGGAATTGCTTCTCCTTCAGCAAAACTGCCATCCATTATTAGGCGCGCAACCCGATCGCGAATCTGGCGATAGATCGGCACATTTTCATTCCATTGTTCTGTCATAGCCTTATTTTTACGGTTGAAGTGTTTCGTCCACGAAACGCCCTTGATATATGGTGTTATACATTACTATAACACTAAACTAAAAAAGTGCAACTATTTCATGATTTTTCTAAGCTGAGAATTCCACACCCCTATCTCGCATTGCTGTGTACACTCGCTGCAACAATAAACACACGACTTTAAAAAGAGGAATCAACATGTCGAACTACGAGAATAAGACCGCAATCATTACTGGTGGCGCTGAGGGAATTGGTTTGGCTGTGGCCCGATCATTTGGCGAGCGCGGTATGAATATTGTGCTCACCGATATCGACGAGGCCCAGCTTGCTTTAGGCGTTAAAGAACTAGCCGATGAGGGCATTCGCGTAATCGGCTTACCGCTGGACGTGGTTGAGCCAGAGCAATGGCAAGATGTGGTAACGAAGGCTCAGGCCGAGTTCGGAAAAATTCATCTATTGCTGAATAACGCAGGCGTATCGGGCATGCCTGGTCCGATTGAGAAAACCAGACACAACGACTGGCGTTGGGTGATCGACGTCAATTTAATGGGTGTGGTTTATGGTGCCGAAGCGGTTGTGCCGGCAATTAAGCAGCACGGTGAAGGCGGCTGGATGATCAACGTTGCGTCTATGGCGGGTATGAGTGGTGTGCCCTATGCCAACGCGTACACGGCTACTAAAGTAGCCGTTGTGGGTATGTCTGAGTCATGGCGCGCGGAGTTGAAACGAGACAACATTGATGTATCAGTGCTGTGCCCCGCATTTGTTAAAACCCGCATTCACTTATCGCATCGGAATCGCCAAGAGCAATACAAGAATCCGCCGAAGCCCAAGGCTGAGGTTAAAAAACCGCGACCAGCACAAGATAATCCTACGGCATCATTCGTTGAAAACGGTATTGATCCACGCATCGTAGGTGAGCGCGTTGTAGAAGCAGTTGAGGCACGTGAAATGTACATTTTTACGCACCCAATGAATCGCGAGTTAGTGCAAAAGCGCTCTGAAGCAATTGATAAAGCGTTTGCAAGAGCGCAAGCCAGCCCATTGCTTAAAGACGTTAAAGATGAGGCGCCAATCTCATTTGGTATAGATTAAGCCACAAAAAAACACCGCATGGATTGACTATTTCCCTGCGGTGTTTTTAGCTTAGCCAGTGCCTAGTCAACCATGCGGTAGTCGTTCTGCGACATCAAATCTACGCCGCAGGGCAGTTTTTCTATCCAATCTAAAAAGGCATTCACCATCTTCTTGCCTTTGAATGATCTACCATGTTGCGGCACCATCCATTCAACATCCATTCCTCGAACCATGTTGGCCCAATAGCTACAGACCTTGTTGCTGTTCATATAGCGTTGATGAAAGCCTTGCATCGTAGGTATGGCTTCCTCAATCGAGCCGAATGGTTCTTCAAGTTTACTATGGGTTAAATTTGCTCCCATATCGCCAGAGAAAAGCACCTTACTGCTTGGGTCATAAAACTGAAAGTTACCTTCTGAATGTAAGAAGTGCGCCGGAATTGCTTTTATAACCGTGTTGCCCAAAGGTATGTTCATACCTCGATCAGGAATGCTAATGATCCTATCTTGCATTCTGCCTGCTCGCGAAAAATGCGGGATAAAGCGCTCCCAAATTTCTGGGCATACCAGCTTGCACGAGGTGCCATTGATCCAACGATTAATTGACGCGACGATATCTGGGTCTTGGTGCGAGGCGAGAACGTAAGTAAGTTCAGTTGCCTTAACAACCTTGTTCAGCTCCATAAACAAGCTGCTGTAGGTCAACTCCCCACCGGGGTCTAACAAAGCGGCCTGACCATTATTTACGATCAAGAACTGGTTAGACTGCACACTGTCTTCCCCCGCCACCAAGTCTGGAAACGCGAGGTTAATGTGATTGTTTTGGTTGTATAGTGTTATCGACATAAGCTTTCCTCTTGAGCGAAACGCTTATGTTAGGCGCTCGAAAGCAGTGCTTACTTGATATACGTCAAACTATCACACGGTAATTATTGGTGGTACACGGCTTCTGAAAAGTCAATTTCAAAAAGTTTTGCGACGTTACTTATCTTTCAGTCCAATTAAAACCCAATAGACCAAGAACACACAAATCCAGACTACCGCGGAAATTCTGACAAACTCTTCCGTCGTAACTGAAGCAGTACCATAATGAATGCCGAGAAAACCAAAACAGGTCACTAGGAAAGCAGGCACAAACGTAAACAAGCTGGCGCGCTTAAAACTATTTAGTATATGGTTCATATGCCTAGTAAATGTAAGCGGAAGACTTCTTCCAATAGAGGTCTCCAGTTGAATTATTGACGTTCTCGTAGACTTGAGTCGTCTGCGTAAGGTACGGTAGGTTACAGGCCAAGCGCTACTCCTGTCAGACCGCAACATGGTATCGATGGACCACACTATAGTATTGTTAAAGCCAATCAAATCCTCAAAGGAAATGGGGCAAGATCCTTTGATTGTTTTTAGCAGCCAGTTGGTACTGTCGAACCAGTTTGCTTGCCCGCTACCGCGCTACCCTTCGTTAATAACTAGAGAGAGATGAAATACTTAGACGGAAAAGAAGTACTGTTGGGCGATAGGGTTCGCTTAGGAAACGATGATGGTGGAGTAGTAGTTTGCTCCATCGACAGAAATGAGTACACCGAGAAAAACCCTAAATCATCATGGGGGTATTTAAAAAAAGGTGTAGTAATCGAATTCCCAAAATTCGGACTGATTCATTACGAAGAGCCGGATGAAGACTTGGTGCTTATTGAGAGGCGAGAAATAATAGGTGACCGTTAGCAATGCATCGAAAGCACTGGCCATAGCGAAAGCTAGGGGATTTGAGGGTCTGATTTAAGTGGACTAAGTCTAAGGTGCACGTTTGACGGATACTCTTT
>CAZOIG010000494.1:0-1778 GCA_964579235.1 uncultured Gammaproteobacteria bacterium | reverse complement strand
TCATAGTCTCAATTGTAAAGTCTATCTAACGTCTGTTGCAGCATATTAAGCTAGATTGCTGAGCTGACTAAGCGTTAACGTAATCTTCTCGTTGCCCAATCCAGCGCTCAATCAATAGGTCCACATTTTGCGGTGCCGTATCGGCCAGAGCCTGTGCCCATGGTTCGATATTTGGCAGCAGGTGTTGGTCTCGAATAATGTCAGCGACCCTAAAACTGACGCTGCCAGTTTGTCGCGTGCCCAACACTTCACCGGCACCGCGAATCTCCAAGTCTTTTTCAGCGATAACGAAACCATCATTGGTTTTGCGCAAGGTGTCTAAACGCGCCTTGGCGTGATGCGACAACGGTGTTTGGTACAGTAATATACAAAATGATTGTTCGCTGCCTCGCCCTACTCGCCCACGCAATTGATGCAGCTGAGCCAAGCCCATGCGCTCTGCGTTTTCGATAATCATTAAGCTGGCATTGGGCACATCCACACCCACCTCAATCACGGTTGTTGCAACCAAGACATCGATTTTTCCATCGCGAAAAGCGGTCATAACGAGGTCTTTCTCTTGTGCTTTGAGCCGCCCGTGCACTAAGCCAATGCGCAAGTCGCCCAGCGCACCTTGTAGTTGATCAGCGACAGCGGTCGCAGCTTGCACCTCAAGAGTTTCTGACTCATCAATAATCGGACACACCCAATAAGCCTGACGACCCGAGCTGCACGCCGCATGTAAGCGTTGAATCACACTGTCGCGTTTAGCGGCAATCGGCAGCGCCACCGTGTCCACATTCTTGCGACCTGGTGGTAACTCATCGATGCTGGAAACATCTAAATCCGCGTAAAAGGTCATCGCCAAGGTTCGCGGTATTGGGGTGGCCGTCATCGCGATTTGGTGTGGCACACAGTCTTCTTTCGCCTTTGCTCGCAGTGCGAGTCGCTGAGCTACACCAAAGCGATGTTGCTCATCGATCACTACTAACGCCAAATCGGCGAACTCAACGGGCTCTTGAATCAGCGCGTGCGTACCCACCACAACGTGCAGTTCACCGCTTGCGAGTTTCGTCAGCACAGCGGTTTTCTCGCTCTGCTTTAAACGACTGGCAAGAAACCCAACGTCGATACCCAGCGCCTCAAACCAGACACTCAAGGTGCGATAATGCTGTTCAGCAAGTAACTCGGTAGGCGCCATCAATGCAACTTGCTTACCGTTTGCAACGGCCGCGAGCATTGCTGCAGCGGCAACCACGGTTTTACCTGAACCAACGTCGCCCTGCACTAATCGCATAGACGGTTGGTGTCGCTTCAAATCACTGAACAGTTCTTGGCACACCCGCTGCTGTGCCGACGTTAGGGTAAAACCAAGACTTTGCAAAAACCTATTGTGCAATGCGTCGTCTACGAGCAAGCGGTTTGCTCGTTCGTTTGAGCGCAACAGTCGAGCTTTGCGAAAGCTAAAATGGTGGGCTAAGAGCTCTTCTAGAATCAAGCGTTGGTGCGCGGGTGTTTGGGCTGCGCTCATTGCGCTGTGTTGTGTGTTTTTTGGCGGTCGATGCAAAGCCTGCAATGCCTCGGCAAGAGTGGCGTTAGCAAATACTTGGCGTAGATCCTCGGGTGCGCTAGCGGCGGGAACCAATTCGCTCAAGTTAGATAAACCAATTGCCAGCGCCTGATCAGTTAACTTCCGCCAAAAACTCTGGCTTAAACCATCAACCGTTGGATAGACCGGGGTCAAGGTGTCTTCCATTGCACCAACCGGCTCGCTACTGTGAACGCGGTACTCAGGATGA
>CAZOIG010000493.1:0-3176 GCA_964579235.1 uncultured Gammaproteobacteria bacterium | reverse complement strand
CGGTCATGATTGCGCAATAGAAGCAATTTGCGCTACTGCTACGGCCATGCAAGAGCGAGCCATCACTTCGCGAATTGCTGTGGTTGCTTTGATTGCCGAGAACCTTTCGGAGCCACTCATCGAAAGATTCAAAGCGCATGGCGTATTGGTCTTAAACGGCGCTGAAGCCGCGATTGGTGCAATTGACGCGGCGATCCAAGCGGGCCACAAAAACACAGTACAGGCCGCGCCATTACTGGCTCCTGCTATCGAGTTGGCACCGCACGTTCATACTTTAGGGGAGTACGAGTCTAAACAAGCCCTCAAACAACACGGCTTGCCCATTCCGCAAGGCGCTATCGTAAATAGTGTGCAAGCATTAAACGGCTTTACGCAACAGGACGCTGGTCCGTGGGTTTTAAAAGCAACCGGCTTGGCGCACAAGACCGAACACAACGCGGTGCGTTTAGGCTTGGTGGGAGAACAGGATCTGACTCGCGGTTTTCAGAGCTTGATGGCGGATCACCCAGCAGTGCTTGTAGAAAAACAGTTTGAAGGCGCGCTTGCTGAGCTAATCATTGGCGTTACCCGCGACGAATCGGGTCTGTTTTTGCTGACCATTGGTTTTGGCGGCGTTTACGCAGAGCTACTTAAGGATGTACAACACCTGCTGATGCCAACCTGCCAGCAAGACATCGAAGCCGCGCTCCGAAAATTAAAAATGGCGGAGTTGCTGTTTGGTTTTAGAGGAAGCCCCCACGCCGACCTTGATGCTGTGGTTAAAGCAGTGTTGGCGGTAGATCGTTATGTTCAAACGCATTTGAACGAATTGATCAGCTTGGACATCAACCCATTAATGGTCGGCGCGAAAGGGGCGCAGGCCGTGGACGCACTCATCGAACATAGCTCCTAAATAGAGTGCCTAAATAAGACAGAAACAAGAGGATTAAGATATGAGCGAATCAGTAAGAACCGTACGCAATGGCATGGTGTTGGAGGTGGTCTTGGATCGACCCAAAGCGAACGCCGTAGACTTGCAAACCAGTCGTGAACTGGGTGAGGTATTTGCCGCGTTTCGAGATGATCCCGAATTGCGCGTAGCTTTATTGACCGCCGCAGGGGAAAAGTTTTTTTGCCCGGGTTGGGACTTAAAAGCGGCCGCTGATGGTGATGAGGTTGACGGCGATTACGGTGTGGGTGGTTTTGGCGGACTGCAAGAACTACCACGTTTAAACAAACCAGTGATCAGCGCCATTAATGGAATCTGTTGTGGTGGCGGTTTAGAAATCGCCTTATCCACCGATATTATATTGGCTGCCGAACACGCCACCTTCGCCCTGCCAGAAATCAGATCAGGTACCGTTGCCGATGCGGCATCAATCAAGTTACCTAAGCGTATTCCGTATCATATTGCTATGGAGATGCTATTGACGGGTCGTTGGTTGGATGCAGCAGAGGCGCATCGTTGGGGTTTTGTTAATCAAATCCACCCAGCTGATGAGTTGCTGGAGAAAGCCCGAGAGTTGGCGCAACACATTGCCAGTGGGCCACCATTGGTCATGGCGGCGATTAAAGAGGTGGTGCGCGATGCCGAGGATTCGAAGTTCCAAGATGCTTTAAATCGAATCACCACGCGGCAGTTAGAAACTGTTGATCGCCTGTATTCGAGCGAAGACATGCATGAAGGCTTCAAAGCCTTCGCTGAAAAACGCGACCCCGTTTGGAAGGGTCGCTAGTTTTGAGCTGGTTTGGGTTCGAGGTTTGGCTAACTAAATAGAGCCAAAGTTAGCGCCTAGGTCCGCCTCGCCCATGCGAATCAAACGGCTGTCGGCGACGCCCGCTTGGCGGTGGAAGACAATGGCTTGGTAATCGGGGTTAGTCACCATAGCCAAGAACGCACCTGCATTGGGATATTGAGCGATAAAGGCAATGTCCCAATGTTCGTCTTTGGGGCCAATCAAAATGGCTTCAGGAACGCCACGCCACAGTATGCTTCCGCCCACACCTGCAAAGATAGGTTCGCTGGTTTCGCCGTATGCGGCATAGGCCTCAGCGCCAGTCGCTTGGCGGCCATCTTCATATTGTGCGGTTTCGCGCAGGCGAATCAGGTTTAACATCATTATTGGCGTGTCGCGCGGCAGGTCTTTAAATGCCTCAAACTGCTCGCGCCTCGGGTCTATATTGCTCATTCTTATTCCGTTGACTATTGTCTTGTTGATTAGCTGGCTAACTTAAGGAGTAACACGTTACCATTGAGTTTACCGCTCGACAAATGTTTGCGCTGCAATGTATGTCGCGCTCAAATCAGCTCAAAGCCCACACGATACGCCGTTCACCCATGATTCATGATCCCTACTTTTATGCTGCTGCAATTCCCGCTGTGCTGTTTTTCGGTATGGCAAAAGGAGGTATGGGGGCAGCCTTTGGTTTGATCTCAGTGCCGTTGATGGCCTTAGTGGTACCACCGCTGCAAGCGGCCGCAATTTTATTGCCCACGCTGCTCGTAATGGACGCAGTGGCGGTGAGGAGTTTTTGGAAAGAGTGGGATTGGCTGAATTTAAAACTAACGTTACCAGGTGCCATGCTCGGCATTCTGATTGGCGCGTTTACCTTTCACTACTTCTCCGACGCGGCTATACGTTTACTGTTGGGCTTGATGGTCGTGGTGTTTATTGCCAATTACTTATTCAATAAACATTTAGATGCCAAGTCTCCCACATGGGTCAGAGGCACATGGTGGGGCGCGCTATCTGGCTTCACCAGTTTTGGGATTCATTCGGGCGGGCCACCAATTAGCATTTTTGTACTCCCGCAGAAACTCGAAAAGCGCCGCTTAATGGCGACCTTCGCCTTCTTCTTTGCGCTGGTGAATGTGGTTAAGCTCGTGCCCTACACGCTACTAGGGCAGTTTTCCAATGACAACCTACTAACGTCGCTCACGCTGATACCCTTCGCGCCACTCGGCGTGCTACTGGGTGTATGGTTGCTGGACAAAATCGACGAAGCTAAAGTTTATGGCTTGTCTTATTTTGGATTAAGTCTCTTGGGGATAAAGCTGACTTACGATGGGGTTACCGGGTTACTTTAGCTGGATTTGATAAGCATGCTCGCTCTGGCAAAACCGCCTGCTCAGTCCAGAACAAAATTATCTATTCATCAAGAAGCAAGTTGATTGCTGGCGCAGTTGAAGTCGGTGC
>CAZOIG010000492.1:0-6203 GCA_964579235.1 uncultured Gammaproteobacteria bacterium | reverse complement strand
TCTTAGAAGCAGCCGAAACAGCACGGGCACAGCAAATTATCGCAGAAGCAGAATCAGTCTGGACACCGTTCAAAGCCCAACTCGAAGCCATTTTTACGCAACTCGGTGACCCAAGCCAGTCCTCCAATTTAGACGTAGCGCCACTATTGAGCGCCGCAAACGCCTATGCCCTAGAGAACATTAACACTGTACTAAGGTTGATGAACGATTTGACCAACGAGGTCGAAGGCGTGGCTTCGTCGGCTGCGGAAACATCTCGATTGATTCAAACCATCGGTATTATTGGCGCACTACTTTCTTTTGGAATCATTACTTATCTATTCTTCGGCCAATTAAGGGTAGCTGACTCCAAGATTGAAGCGGCTCAAAATGAAACCGACAAAATTTTTGACACGGTTGATCAAGGCCTCTTTCTTATCGACCCTGACTACCGAATTGGTAACCAATACTCTAAGGAGATGTCGAATATCTTTGGCAGTTCCAGCTTTGCGGGGCGAGGCTTTATTAACTTTATTCGCAACCTCGTAACCGAAAGCGATCTGGAGAAAGTCGATCGATACGTAAAGCTGCTGTTCGACCCACACAAAAAACAAAAGCTGATCAGCAACTTAAACCCGCTTAATGAAGTGCCAGTACAAATTGAAGAAGGCGGCGGCACAAAAAGCAAATTTCTACGTTTTGGTTTCAGCCGAGTAGTGGATGAAGGTGAAATTAGTAGTGTGCTGACTTCAGTGGCTGATGTGACCAAAGAAGTCGAACTTTCCAAGCAATTGGAGCAAGAGTCACGCAGAAGTGAGCAACAATTAGAATTATTGTCCGTGCTAATGAATTCAAACACCGACATATTGCCGCTGTATTTGGAAAACAGCTCGCAAGCGCTAAATAAGATCAACGAAATCTTGAAAGAGTCGTCTCGCTCAGCCAATGAGCGTCGCGCTAAGATCGTACCGTTGATGACCCTAATTCACGGTGTTAAAGGCGAAAGCGCTGCGCTATCGATCAATATGGTCAGTGATGCGTGCCATGAGTTTGAAGATCTTCTTACAGACCTGAAGAACAAGGAGACTTTAGAAGGGTCAGACTTTTTGCCTCTCACCGTCTTGCTGGATCGACTTATTTCGTACAACACGATTATTAACGATCTCAACAATCAAGTGTTCAGCTCGCGCATGGCGAGAGAAAACGCCGAGACAGCTAGCCCTTCGACTGCAGGTTCGGGCATCGCCGATTGGAGCCATCTGCAACAGCTGTGTGACGAGGTGGGCGACCGACAAGGTCGAAAAGCCAATGTAATCTACTCTGGCCTAGACTCTCCGAACTTACCTTCTCAAATAACTCGTTTGGTCAACACGGTAGCGTCGCAGTTTATTCGCAACTCGCTGTCTCACGGAATAGAAGCCAGCGACGTTCGCCAAGAGCTTGGCAAACCTGTGGCCGGTACGCTCTCAATGATTCTTTACCAAACGCCCAAAGGTGGGTTTCAGTTTACTTTTTCAGATGACGGAACGGGAATCGACTTCAAGGCCTTGGGCCTAAAAGCCATTGAACAAGGCCTAGTCACGGCAGAGCAATTAGACGCGCTCGACCCAGAAGAACGCAAGAACAGACTCCTTGAGCTTCCTGTTTCAAGCACGAGTACCGCAGATAAAGACAGCGGTCGTGGAGTGGGCTTAGCCGCTGTGCGTGAGGCTATTGCAGAAGTGGATGGTCGACTCGCCGTTAAAAGTCGTGTTGGTATAGGCACCGCGTTCACCATCAGAGTTCCTCCTTTACAGCGCAACGCTGAGCAAGCGAGCGCAGCTTGATTCAATAGTCTAGATAGCGCGTCCAACCCTGGCCTTCTGAGCAGGGCGATGCCGCGCTTAGACCAACCTTTTGTACCTAGGCAGAAAATATGTACTCTTTAATGATTGTTGATGATTCCAACCTTATTCGCAAAAAGCTGGCACGCGAAATAGACAAAAAAATGTTCAATGTTGTTGGCGAAGCAAGCGATGGCGGCAACGCTATCGAGCTGTTTCAACAGCTCAAACCGCAAGTTGTCACCATGGACTTGACCATGCCCAATTTAGATGGCCTGGAGTGCATCGAACAGCTCATTGCATTAGACCCTGAGGTTCGCATTCTTGTGGTCTCAGCATTAAACGACAAAGCCACTGGCATCGAAGCGCTTGAGCTCGGCGCTATGGGCTTTGTTAATAAACCATTCACCGAAGACGAAATCGTTGAGGCCCTTGAGGTCTTAGTAGAGGATTAATTTTGATTGAGAAAAGACTTCGCGTTTTTTTAGACGCCATCGTTCATTACTTTAACCACACGACCGTTAAATCGGTTGAAGTTGGCACCCCCTACCTTATCGATTCAATTGATGAAGTAAGTTCTGATTACACCGGCGTTATCTCCATATCGGGGGCATTCGAAGGTGTGTGCTACTTTACCGCGCCGAACATATTGCTCAAGCACCTAGTGTTATCTATCGGTGAAACCGATACGTCAGAGCAAATGCTGGTCGATGCGGTTGGCGAAGTTGCCAACACTTTATCGGGCAATGCTCGGCGTGATCTGGGCAAAGACTTCATTATCTCCGTACCACGAGTAATCAAAGGCGTGCCGGATTTGAATACCGACGCGGCGGGGCGCACCTACGCCATTCCAATTATTTGGAACTCCTATAAGGCGACGCTCGGCGTGTGTTTAGCAAACTGATTAGAAATATAAGAAGAGAGAAGCAATGAAGATACGCAATACTAAATCGCCACTGGCTAGACTAGTGGGCCTCGCCCTGATGCTAAGCATGGCGTCGAGCAACAGCTTCGGACAAAGTACGTCCAGCAAAGAAGAAGCGGTCAAACAAGATTTGATCAAAGGCTACGCTAATCTGCGTTTACGCCTTGAAGACGTCTCGCAAAACAATCCTCTTGAGGATGCACAAGCGTTGACCTTACGCACTCGGGTTGGTGTAAACATTGCTGAAAAGTACGCATTCTCGGGCGTTATCGAGTTTGAAGATGTGCGCGATGCATTTGGCATCAATGATTACAGCGTGCCGCCAGCGGGTGTCCGCCCAGGGCAGTTTTCGGTTATCGCTGACCCAGAAACTACTGAGTTAGATCAAGCCTACGTCAAGTGGCGCTCTGGCAACTTTGAAGTGAAAGCAGGCCGCCAAGCGATCACACATGACGCACACCGCTTTATCGGCGACGTCGGATTTCGACAAGATCGCCAGACTTTTGATGCCCTAAGCCTTAAATACAAACATGAATCGGGAGCGGTATTTGAAGCCGCACAAGTATTTAAACGCAATCGTATCTTCGCCGAAGAAGCCGATATCGACAGCCAAGACACGCTGCTTAGAACTCAGTTTCAAACACCCATCGGCAAACTAACCGGCTACGGCTATTTGTTGGAATCCGACAATGGCACAAACAATGGTTTAGACACCTATGGCGCCTTGCTAACCGGTTCTAAAGACAATTGGTCCTATAAAGCTGAGCTGGCAACGCAAGACAACACCAATGCGAACCGAAAAATCAGCACCGAGTACGTTGCGCTCGAAAGCGGCTGGAAAGTCAAAAAGACCACGATTAAAGTCGGCGTGGAAATGCTCACCTCTGATGGTGGTCAAGGTGGCTTCGCCACACCGCTTGCCACCCTGCACAAGTTTAACGGCTGGGCCGACTCATTTTTAAGAACGCCCGATGTTGGTTTACAAGACTTCTACGGTTCGGTGGCAACGCCTTTCCTTGGCGGCAACCTTGTACTGATTTATCACGATTTCAGAGCCGATGATAATCAAGGCCTGGGCAATGACTTAGGTAGCGAGATCAATGTTCAGTTCAAACGCAAGCTTGGTGATCGCTACGCAGGCGTCTTACGCTTTGCAAGTTACGATGCAGGTGACTCTGGTTATGGTTATGTAGACACCGATAAATTTTGGGCTTGGATCGAGGGCGACTTTCGATAACTAAGCCACAGCCGTCAGTCGCCTCGCTCGAGGCGACTGAATTCCAACTTTTCAAATTGGGGCTTTCTCGTTCCATACAACCAGCCTGCTCTGGCCCTCCCCTCTCGCTAAATCGCAACTGCTGCCGCTAGGGCAAGCATCTTGTGTCTGTTACTATCATTTGGTTTTCTGATTGGACATGACTCAATCAGCACACCAACAAGCGATATTTTGTAAGCGATGAGTTTAGAGCTCGATAACATCTCTCTGACGGTTCAAGGGGAACCCTACCTAAAAGATCTAAGCGCGATCTTTGAGCGCGGTTCATTTAACGTTGTCTTAGGCCGCACCCTAGCGGGTAAAACCTCGTTGCTGCGTTTGATGGCAGGGCTAGATCGCCCGAGCTCGGGTAAAGTTGTTATGGATGGCGTTGACGTTACCGGCGTCTCTGTGCAAAAACGCAAGGTCTCGATGGTGTATCAGCAGTTCATCAATTACCCTAATCTAAGTGTATTTGAAAACATTGCTTCACCTCTGCGCGTTGCAGGTGAGCCTAACCGTCGCGTTAGGGAAAAGGTCACGGAAGTCGCCGAGATGCTGCATATCCAAGACTACTTGCAGCGCTTTCCTTTAGAGCTATCTGGCGGCCAGCAACAACGTACTGCAATGGCGCGAGCCTTGGTAAAGCAAAGCGATCTCATTTTGTTTGATGAGCCTTTGGTCAATTTGGATTACAAGCTACGCGAAGAGCTGCGCGGCGAACTACGCGCTCTATTACAGCAACGCAATACCATAGCAGTGTACGCCAGTAGCGACCCCGCCGAGGCTTTGGCTTTAGGCGGGCGCGTTGCGGTACTGCACGAAGGCGAGCTAATTCAAACTGGGGAAGTCGCTGCAGTTTACGCCCACCCAGAGTCCCGTAACTGCGCAGAACTATTTAGCGAACCCCCGATCAATTTGATGCTAGGGCACTTGAAATTGGGCAGTGACGGCGCACCTTTGGTTCAACTTCGTGATGGCCCAGAATTTAGATTCGACTCTGCTTCGCACTTACCTAAGGGTGATTACGTTTTTGGACTGCGGCCTCATCAACTCTGTTTAGGTGCGAACACGCAGCAGCAAAATAGGGTCGAACTGGACTTGAGCGTAGACGTCTGCGAAATAAGCGGCTCAGAAACGTATCTGCATCTTCGCAATGGTTCGCAAGCTCTGGTAGCTCAACTGCGCGGGGTACATAACTTCGCGGGCAAAACAGCAATCACTGTGTATTTCTCACCAGATCAACTGTACGTATTTGACGAGCTCGGCACCACTGTCCAACTGCCTTCGCCGGCCCAAGCGTTTGGGGTGCAAGCATGAGCGATATTCACCTTAAAGACTTAGCGCACAGCTATGTCTCCACGCCAAACGATGAAAGCGACTACGCGCTTCGATCAATGAACCATGTTTGGCAACAAGGTGGCGCCTATGCGCTCTTGGGGCCGTCAGGCTGCGGCAAAAGCACCCTACTCAATATTATTTCAGGATTGCTGACACCCTCCGATGGGCAGGTGCTATTTGATGGTATGGACGTTACCAAACTCTCGGCCCAACAACGCAATATTGCTCAGGTGTTTCAGTTCCCCGTTGTGTACGACTCCATGTCGGTCTACGACAATTTGGCTTTCCCCTTGCGAAACCTCAACTACCCCAAGCACAAGATCGACGCTAGAGTTCGGCAGGTAGCAAGCGTATTGGAACTCAATAACGTGCTAGAACAGCGAGCCAATAATCTGAGCGCTGACGCCAAGCAGAAAATATCGATGGGTCGTGGCTTGGTCCGAGAAGACGTTTCTGCCATTTTATTTGACGAGCCTTTAACGGTGATTGACCCGCACCTGAAGTGGAAGCTGCGGCGTAAACTCAAACAAATCCAAGAAGAGTTCAAGGTGACTATGATCTACGTCACCCATGATCAACTTGAGGCTGCCACCTTTGCGGACGAGATTGCTGTGATGTACGAGGGCAAAATCATTCAGTTTGGCACCCCACAAGACTTGTTCGAGAATCCAGCACACACCTTCGTTGGCTATTTCATTGGCAGCCCTGGCATGAACCTATTGCCTGCAGATATCCGTCTTCAAGTTTTGCGCATTGCTAACTTGGAGCTACCGCTTGATTCAAATGTGATGCAAGCCGTTATGCGGCGCATGGCCCAGTCGAGCACCAAACAATTAAAGCTGGGCATTAGACCAGAGTTTGTAGAGCTGCATTCAACACC
>CAZOIG010000491.1:0-2983 GCA_964579235.1 uncultured Gammaproteobacteria bacterium | reverse complement strand
GACATTGAGGCGCTGTTAATCCAACATGAGATGGTCAACGACGTTGCGGTAATTGGTGCAAAAAGTGCCCTATGGGGCGAGACACCGATCGCAATTGTTGTGCCTGAAGCGCAAGCAGGCGAGGCGCTAGAGCGCGACTTGATTGACTGGGTTAATCCACAACTGGGTAAGCAGCAACGCATTGCCGACGTAGTCTTAATTGATGAGCTTCCACGCAACCCAAATGGTAAGATTTTGAAACGAGAGCTGCGTACCGAATTGACGCTGCCTTTGTATCATCAGGATTAGTTCGAAATTCCAGGCCTTTACACTGCCAAAACCGAACAGCCTTATACGAGCGCTTCACCATGCCTAACGACGCAAATCAAATAGAGTACCAAGACCACTATTATTCAAGTAGCGACGGCCTTCGCTTGTACGCACGCGATTACCCGTGTGCAGGTGAGCAGCAGGGCGTGATCTTGTGTATGCATGGCTTAACACGAAATTCCGCTGACTTTGAGCCCATCATGCCAACGTTGGTGCGAAACCATCGAGTGATCGCCGCTGACCAACGTGGGCGCGGAAACTCGGCTTACGATCAGCAAACAGCAAACTATCACCCAGGAACCTACGTACAAGACATGTTTTCGCTGCTGGACTCCTTAGGGATAGACCGTGTCATATTGTTTGGTACATCGCTGGGCGGTTTGATGGCCACCATGATGAAAGCATCTCAGGCGGAACGTGTTCAAGCCATCATCATTAATGATATCTGCCCAGATATCGCGGAAGCTGGCTTAGCTCGAATTATGGGATATGTAGGATCGAATGGTCAGTTTAATAATTGGGATGACGCTGTAGCGGAGCTGAGAATGCTCAACGATGCAGTTTTCCCAGAAATGGACAAACAGGGCTGGGATCGTTTTGCCAAACGTATTTTTATCGAAGACGGCAACGGCGGCTATCGGTTCAATTACGATCCGAACATTCAACAGGCATTGCGAGAAAACTCTGATAACGCTGCCCCGCCTGATCTATGGCCACTGTTCGCGGCGGCGGGTGAAACACCTTTAATGCTGATTCATGGTGAGATTTCCGATCTATTGGAGTCTGTGGGGGTCGACAAATTTAAGTCGCTGGTTCCCGAACTCGTGTATTTAAAAGTAAAGGGGGTAGGGCATGCGCCATTATTGGATGAGCCAGAAGTCGCTCCTGCTGTCGACCATTTTTTGGCGCACGTTTAAACGCTTAAGCGTGGCCGTTCGGAAGCCCCAGCCAGCAATGAGATTGAAAAGAAAAAGGCCGTAGCTCTTAGAGCTACGGCCTTTTAGTTACTGCCTTACTTTATTGTGTAATAAAGTAGGGTGGCTACTTTAGATCAAAGCGATCCAACTCCATTACTTTAGTCCACGCGTTTACAAAGTCATTAACAAACAACTCTTTTGCGTCGTCGTAGGCGTACACTTCAGCGATTGCGCGCAGCTCTGAGTTTGAACCGAACACCAGGTCGACTGGCGTTGCGCTGTACTTGGCCTCGCCAGTAGCGCGATCGCTACCGATGTATAGACCCTCAGTATCAGCCTTTGTCCATACCGTAGACATATCCATAAGGTTGACAAAGAAATCGTTGCTCAGCACACCTGGTTGATCAGTGAAGACGCCGTGCGCGCTGCCGTCAGCGTTGGCATTCAGGGCACGCATTCCGCCGACTAGTACCGTCATTTCTGGTACGGTCAAATTCAGCTGATCAGCCTTATCCACTAACATCTCAGTCGGCGAGCGGTAACTTGCTTGCGCGTCAAAGTAGTTTCTAAACCCATCGGCTTTAGGCTCAAGTAGGTTAAATGAAGCGACGTCAGTTTGCTCTTGCGTAGCGTCGGTGCGACCTGCTGAGAAAGGTACTTCTACCTCAAAGCCTGCCTCGTTCGCCGCCTTCTCCACTGCGGCGGAACCGCCCAGTACGATCAAGTCGGCAAGCGATACTTGTTTGCGCTTCGAGCCTTCGTTGAAATCAGCTTGGATCTCTCGCAGGGCATTAACCACCTTAGAAACCTCGGCAGGGTTGTTAACTGCCCAGTCTTTTTGCGGTGCTAATGCAATGCGAGCACCATTGGCGCCGCCACGCATGTCACTGTGGCGATAGCTTGCTGCTGCGCCCCAAGCGGTGCGAATTAACTCTTGTGAGCTCAAGCCGGAATCCAAAATGGCCGCTTTCAGCTTGTTTACATCGCGATCGCTGATCATGTCGTAGTCCGCTACTGGAACTGGGTCCTGCCAGATCAATTCACCTTCGGGTACTTCATCACCTAAGTAACGAATAGATGGCCCCATGTCGCGGTGCGTCAACTTGTACCATGCCTTCGCGAATGCCAATTGATACTCTTCTGGGTTCGCAAGGAAGCGTTCTGCGATCTTGCGGTACTCTGGATCAAACTTAAGAGCCAAGTCAGCGGTCGTCATCACGGGTGGGTTACGTTTACCGTCGACGTGCGCATCGGGGACGATATTGTGCAAGGACTCATCGGTCGGAATCCATTGGATCGCGCCCGCTGGACTACGTGTTTGCTTCCACTCAAAATTCAGTAGATTAGATAAGTACAAAGTAGTCCACTGCGTAGGTGCTTGAGTCCACGCACCTTCTAAGCCACTGGTTACGGTGTCTTCAGAGTGACCTTTACCGCATTTGTTTTTCCAGCCAAAACCCTGGTCTTCTGTGGGTGCTGCACCGGGTTCAACACCGACGCACTCACTTGGTTTGTGCGCGCCGTGCATCTTCCCGAAAGTGTGGCCACCAGCAATCAACGCCAAAGTCTCTTCGTCGTTCATTGCCATACGACCGAATGCCACACGAATATTCTTTGCCGAACCCAGCGGGTCTGGCTTGCCACGCGGACCTTCTGGGTTGACGTAAATCAAACCCATGTGAGTTGCACCCAAGGGGCGCTGCAGCTTACCGTCGCGGTCTTCTCGATCACTGGCAAGCATTTCGACTTCAGGACCC
>CAZOIG010000490.1:0-2661 GCA_964579235.1 uncultured Gammaproteobacteria bacterium | reverse complement strand
TAATTCTTTGGCTTGCTCGATCCAGTTTTCACGAGCGATACGACCTTTGAAGTTTAGCTCTGCATCAATGCGTGCAACGTCTTCTTCGCTTAGCTCAGCAATTTGCTTGAACGTAGTGATACCAAGACCTTCTAGTTTGCCTGCAATGACTGGGCCAATGCCGCCGATATCAGTCAACTTGTCGCCATCAGTAGATGCTTTAGCTGCTTTTTTGGCTGGAGCGCTTTTCTTAGCAACTGGCTTTTCTTCAGCCGCAACGGGTTCAGCAGCGGGTTTAGCCGCTTCTGGCTCACTCACCATCTTCTCTAGATCAGCATCGTTCACTTCGACATACTCGTCCGCTGCGCCTTCTGTAACCGCTGGAGTAATTTGTGCTGCTTGACGTGCATTAATGACCATATCAGCAAATACTTCAGTGTATAGACGTACTGCGCGAATCGCATCGTCGTTACCAGGGATCACATAGTCAACGCCGTCTGGCTGGCAATTTGTGTCCACCACAGCGATAACGGGAATACCCAATTTGTTTGCCTCTGAGATCGCGATGTATTCGTTTTTAACGTCAATCACGAACAATGCATCTGGCAAACCTTGCATGTTTTTGATACCACCTAAGCTGCGCTCAAGTTTGATGCGCTCTCGCTCAATGGTTAGAGATTCTTTCTTGCTTAATTTCGCGTTACGACCTTCAACCAACTGAGTGTCCAGCTCTTTCAAACGACGGATTGAGTTTTTCACCGTTTTGAAATTGGTCAACATACCGCCCAACCAGCGGTGGTTAACGTAAGGCGTTCCGGCACGTTCAGCGGCTTCTTTCACCAGCTTCTGTGCAGAGCGTTTAGTGCCCACCAACATTACTTGACCGCCGTTGCCAACAATTTGGCCAACGTAGTTCATCGCATCGTTGAACATTGGCAACGTTTGCTCGAGGTTAATGATGTGGATTTTGTTGCGCTCACCAAAGATAAAGGGGCGCATTTTAGGTGACCAGTAGCGTGTTTGGTGGCCAAAGTGTACGCCTGCTTCAAGCATCTGGCGCATAGTGACGTCAGTCATAGGTATTACTCCGTATATTGGGTTATGACAGATCCAAGGCAATCAGCGCAACTAACTAAACAGGTATTTCAGCAACAATTCAAAGCGATTAATGCTTTTAAATCAATAACTTAAACCCTTGAAAAGCACCCAGTTACACGTAGCGATTCTTGGAAGATTTAATGTGAGGCGCGTTTATACCATAGGGTCTAGCCATCAACAACAATTTTGCGAAGAATTTCGACCTAAACTTCTATCGCTAAACGCACTGGACACGGGGCTTTGCAGGCCTAAATAGACAATCGCTGTGATATACTGCGCCGCCTTATAGACATCACCCTTTTTAGCGGTTTACTGCACGCACCCAAAACACTATGACTGTTTCAATAAAAACCCCAGACGAAATCGAAAAAATGCGCGTTGCGGGTCGATTGGCGAGTGAGTGCTTGGACATGATCGCGCCTTTTGTAAAACCGGGCGTGACCACCGAAGAGCTCGATCAGATCTGCCACGATTATATCGTTGAACAGCAAGATGCGATTCCTGCATGCTTAGACTACAACGGCTTTCCTAAATCAATCTGCACCTCGGTCAACCACGTGATTTGCCACGGCATACCCGGACCGAAAAAGTTGAAGAAAGGCGATATCATAAACATCGACATCACGGTAATAAAAGACGGTTTTCACGGCGACAACAGCCGTATGTACTACGTAGGCAAACCTGGGGTGCTCGCCAAGCGCTTGTGTGAAGTAGCGCGAGACTCGATGCTCAAAGGTATCGAAATCGTAAAGCCTGGAACAAAATTGGGCGACATCGGACATGTTATTCAACAATACGCTGAGAGCCATAACTTCTCTGTGGTGCGCGAGTACTGCGGCCATGGAATTGGGCGTGTATTTCATGAAGAACCGCAAGTGCTGCATTACGGCAGACCCGACACAGGCATGACCCTGGTGGAAGGAATGACGTTTACTATCGAGCCTATGATCAACGCTGGTCGCAAGGAAACTCGCCTCTTATCTGACGACTGGACTGTGGTTACGCGTGATCACTCTTTGTCTGCGCAATGGGAACACACTATATTGGTAACATCAGACGGGTTTGAGATACTAACCACTTCCGAAGACGCTGTACTGCCTAACTAGAACAAAGCAACTTAGACCAGCCCGCTCGATATAGCGGCTCTGGGTTGCTTTACAATACGATTGACGTGTATTTCAGGCCACAAGCGCCAGGAATCTGACAGGCCAGTGCCGGCTTACGTCGCTTTGAATTTCACTTTACACATTCGGCTAGGCAGTTCCTAGCTATTCTTTCTGGGTCATTATGCATTTTGCGAAAAGTAAAATACTGAACGTCAGCGCATTCAAAGCACGAGTACAAAACTCGTTGCAGGCAAACGGCATACCGGCGATAGAACCATTCAAAAGTGCTCTAAAAGCAGCATTAGGACAACTCCAACTCCACCAAAATCAAGGGATATCGGCGGCCGAGCTGATCAATAAATTTACTTGGGCAGTGGATAGACTGGTCATAGAAAGCTGGAAAACCCATACCCAGGCCTTTGATTGCGCTGATGCGCTAGAGCTTCTGGCTGTTGGCGGTTATGGTCGCGGCGAGCTC
>CAZOIG010000489.1:0-3175 GCA_964579235.1 uncultured Gammaproteobacteria bacterium | reverse complement strand
CCAATATTGAATCCGCCATTGAAGATTTAGACGAAGAAAAAAATCAGCGACTGTTTTTTCTTCGAGTGGAGGATCTGCTGCAGAGCCCTGCCGAGACCATGGACAAAATCTGGACATTTTTAGACTTAGAACCGCATCCGATTGATTTTAAAAACCTGCAAGTGGCACCACACGAAAGCGATAGTCATTATCGTTACAAGTTTAGGCATCAAACTCACACGGCGCTACGAGAATCTAAGCAACACAGAATTCCTCAACGCACTCAAAGCGGCTTACAAAGCCAACACACGTGGTTTTATAAAGTCTTTTACCCGCAGTATCTCGACTGATTGACTCATGTTTTTTAAACGTTTTAGCACTCGGTGCATCACTCTCTTACTATTGATCATGGCCACCACACCCACTACCGCCCAATTTGAAGCTGGCGTAACCGCCTACCAAAACGGGCTTTATGAAGAAGCTGAAAAGCTCTGGTTACAAGTCCAATTTGGTGATGAGGCGGCGCAAGCCGCTTACAACCTCGCTGTAATGTATGAACAAGGCTATGGCTCACAACGCAGCAATGAGCGTATTGTTGCTTTGTATAAGTCGGCGGCCGAACGCGGCTCGATCGATGCCCAGTACAACTACGGCGGCCTGTTTTACGCTGGAGAAAGGCTGCCAAAAAGTATTGAGAACGCAGTGTATTGGTGGTCACAAGCCGCGAACGCAGGTCACGCCCAGGCGCAATACAATATGGCAGTATTGTTGTTTGAGGGTCGCGAGGTAGATCAAAGCCTGCAACTCGCTAGCCAATGGGTTAGCTATTCGGCGGCGAGTGGCTATCAACCAGCCATTAAGCTTCAAACCGAAATCAGCGAGCAACTTGCGACATATCACGAGTCGCTAAAGCGCAAGCTTGCAAAAGCGAAATGGGATGAGCACGAGATGTGGATCTTCCATCAAGACCCACAGGACTTAACCTTGGAATTGATCCGAACCAACACCGTGCAAGCAGCACTGGATTTCATCGAGCAGGCGAACTTGCTTGACCTAGCACACCCTTTTTTAGACAACGGGCAAGTTGTTGTGGTTGCAGGATCCTTCACGCGCGAACGTGATGCCTTGCAGGCGATATCCGAATTAACACCAGACCTGAGAGCTCGCGATCCTAAAGCGGTGCCCTTTGCCAGCGTTCAACAATTGCTGCGTGGCAACTGAGCTTTTCCCTAAAAACATAATCCTCAAACTGGCGTTGGTTTGGCGTACCAAATCCAAACGAATTAGACTACTGTTTAGACAAGCCAACTAGCTGACTGGGAGCAAGCAACCCATTCGTTATGTCCATCAAGATCAACAACTCATTACTAAAGCGGGAACGCCAAGCCAAACTCTGGTCGCAAGACGAATTAGCGATCGCAAGCGGCCTTGGGCTACGAACCGTTCAACGTATTGAGGGCACCGGATCAGCCTCTCCTCAAGCCTTAAAAGCGCTGGCTGCCGCCTTAGAAATAGACGCTCACACTTTGATTCAGAATGACGAAGCTGAACACGAGTATTTTAACGTGCAGCTGGGTTATACAACCGTAAGTGTTGGCTTCGCCATTTTCGCATTCAGCACGTGGCAACTGAGTAGGGGCTTAATATCCACAACGGCATTTGCGTCGATAGCCCTTGCACTAGGCGTCGCGCTATCACTGTTTGGCTCGCTAACCACAAGAGCCAATGCGACTCAACTGACATGGTATTTTGGCTTAGGTTTTTGGAAAAAAACCCTAAATCTAGAGCAAATCAAAACCCTGAACACCGTACGTAACAAAGCATGGTGGGGTTGGGGCATTCGGCGTTATCAAAAGGGCTGGTTGTACAATGTGTCGGGGCTAAAAGCGGTTGAATTAGTGCTCGTCGACGGTCGTCATGTTCGAATTGGCAGTGACGAGCCTGAGGCATTGGCTGCGTATCTGGAACGTCACAAAGGCTCAAAGGCCGTCTAAACCAGACGGTTTAATGCGCTTTTCTAACAATTCAGCAAAACCCTAAACATGGTAATCGGCGCCACTTTTCTTAAACCGACAATGCCGCGTCTAGTCGCAGATAGGCCATAACAACTCCGCACCAAGCTCCTAAGGCGCTCTCGTACACGCATTCACAGGTCCTTTTAAATGCGACTAAAGCACCCATTAGTCTGCGCTCGATAGCGACTTCTGTATAATCACCACACTGGACTCAACATTAGTTGACCGCGTCAAGGCTACACTCTAGCCACTGTATTGTGGAAATAGGACCTACTTAAAAATGCTAACTACTCTGATTGCGTTTGCAGCGATATCCATTATCTTTTCATTTCTCTGCTCTCTATGGGAGGCGGTTTTACTCAGCATCTCACCTTCGTATATGCAGCAAAAGCTCAATGAAAACGGGCGTGTAGGTCTAATTCTAAAAGAGTTTAAAGACAACATTGATCGTCCCTTGGCTGCCATTTTAACGGTTAATACAATTGCTCATACGGCTGGTGCAATCGGGGTAGGCCAAGAAGCCACCAAACTGTGGGCCAATAGTAATCCGCTGATTACAGGTTTGTTAGTGCCCGCCGTTATGACCGCGGTTATCCTGATTATTTCAGAGATTATTCCTAAAACGATCGGTGCAACTAATTGGAGATTCTTTGCTCCCTTTACCGTCAGAAGCCTGAACTTTTTGATCAAACTGACTTACCCAATCATTTGGTTCTGTCAGTTGGTGACCAGCGTATTTAATTCAAGCAAAGAGAAAAATGTGTTCAGTCGGACCGATTTCTTAGCCATGGCGCAAATCGGCTCGCAAGAAGGTTTACTCGACGAAACTGAAACCAAGTTCATCAAAAACTTGATGCACTTTAAAAACTACAAAGTGCGGGACGTGATGACACCGCGAACAGTCGTTTTATCAGCACCGCAGAATATGACCGCCAGAGTCTTTTATGACCTACAAGAAAACTTGGTCTACTCTCGTATCCCTATCACCGAAAACGAGTCTGAGGAGGCCTACGTTGGCTACGTTCTAAAAGACGAAGTGCTTGAAGGTCTGATTGACGGTGACGACGAAAAAGAACTCAGCAGCTTCAAGCGCGACATCATAACGGTTCCGGAAACGTACAACATATTCCAACTATTTAACGACTTCATCAAGAAACGCGAGCACATCGCCGCGGTAACTG
>CAZOIG010000488.1:0-1566 GCA_964579235.1 uncultured Gammaproteobacteria bacterium | reverse complement strand
CGAAACTGAGCGAGGATTTTGGCGCAAAGTGGAGTCTCGCGGTAATCGCTTATACGAATCAGAAAAGCGTAAAGCGCACAGCAAAGATCAAACTAAAGTCTTGGCGACAGACTTTCCTGACGAAGAAAGCGCCGAAACAGCTACCCAAAATAGACACCGAACAAATGTGTTGCAGTCGGTCAAACCAGAAGCGACACCGCTTGCTGTGGAGTCGCAACTGCCCCATCAATCTGAGCATAAGGATGAGCCGATCAGTGTAGATCGTGTAGTTGGCAAATAACCGCAACGCTAATGCATACTTGTGCACTCTTATCTGCCCTTAATTCCTCAGAATGTGATCAATACATGGTCGCTAGCCAGACATTAGAGATTGGTGTTTAGTTTGACTTCCAGAGCATTTAAAGCGGTGTGGCGCGAAGGTCAAATATCAACCCAGCAGGTATGGCGAGCGCGCAGTAAGTGGAGTCAAGATCTTCTGCCGCGTGGTGCTGACGATGTGGCTGAGCTTATCTACCTTTCAGAGCAAGATCAGTCCACCACCTTACTTAAAGATGATCGAACCACCACCGTACGCGTGGTGCGACAACCGGACCAACCCAATCAACAACTGGTAGTGAAGCGTTATAACGCGAAGGGTCGGTGGCACAAAATTAGCCGAGCCATTCGAGAGTCACGCGCCAGTCGTTGCTGGCGTATGAGTTATGTGTTTGCCGAGGCGGGAATAAGTGTCGCAACGCCATATATGATGCACGAAGTACGTTTTGGCCCGTTTAACCAAAACGCCTATTTTGTTTCTGAGAAGCTTGCTGGTCAGGAATTACTTACTGCGCTACCCAAACTGGAGGTCGCTGAACAGCGCGAGGTGGTCGCGTCGATCAAAGTGCTCTTTAAGCAACTTGAAGTGCATCGTTTGAGTCATGGCGATATGAAAGCCAGCAATATCTTGTGGAATGGTGAACAGCTCTCATTGATCGATCTTGACGCTTGTGCACAGCATCGCCACGTTTTGTCTTGGCGTAAAGCCAATCTCAAAGATCGCAAAAGGTTTTTAAAGAACTGGCAAGAACGCCCTGAGCTCTTGTCGATGTTCGAATTTCTAGCCTAGTTCAGTTAGGCTTAGACTGAAACTTAAGCCAATTTTGACGTTGAATCGCTTGTGGGTTCGACCCGAACGGGTTCGGCCTGAACAGGTTCGACTCGAACGGGTTCGGCCTGACTAGGTTCGGCGAGAAATGCTCGCAGCTCAGCCTCTTTTGCCATGGCGTCTTGATAGCCTAGTTCAATGAGTTCGCGACAAAAGCGTTTAGTAAACATCAAGTAACTGATCAAGCGTCGGCTGTTGCCGCGCTTCATGCCAAGAAACCGTAATGCAATTCTAAAACTGCGCGGCAGGTCATCGAAGTACTTCTGAGCAATATCGGCGATGTCTCTTGATGGGCTAATCAACAAATGCTCGATGATTTTGAGCTCGCCAGTTTCATCATCCAAGCGGTCTTCTGGAACGCCATTGCGCAAAGTGCGATTGATGCGCTCTAAACGCTCTAAGTCGGCTCTCAAACTATTTAG
>CAZOIG010000487.1:0-8979 GCA_964579235.1 uncultured Gammaproteobacteria bacterium | reverse complement strand
ATGAAGCAACCAATAAATTCGGTCGTAAGGTTAAAGTCTCTATTGGCGAACCCATTCCATGGGCATCAATCGAACACATTAACGGCAGGCAAGAGTTGACTGACACGCTATACCAAAGCGTTCAGTCCCTGAGA
Organism: uncultured Gammaproteobacteria bacterium; assembly: GCA_964579235.1. Lineage (GTDB taxonomy): Bacteria > Pseudomonadota > Gammaproteobacteria > Arenicellales > Arenicellaceae > Arenicella. The sequence continues at coordinate 8,845 of CAZOIG010000487.1, read as the reverse complement.
GGAGATGAATCCGACGGATTTAAATCCGGTTTAAAGCGAACCAAAGACAAGCTCAAGAAAAAGCTAAGAAAACCGAAAGATAATGCCTAATCCTCGGTTTTTCATGCGAAACGTCCTTTTTAACTAACGTCTTTAGCTAACGGCCATTACTTTCAAATGAGCCTTAAGCTAGCTTTAGACCAAACAGTTCTTCTGATCAAATTTGAGCTGCGATTTCAAACCCTTCTAGTATTGCTCTTTTTGCATCGAGCTCGCCAGCGAGTTTGCTGCCACCGATTAAGTAGGTAGGAATACCGCCATCATTTAGATCGCTTAGCAAGCTCTTATTCGGCTCCTGGCCCGCACAAATCACGACGGTGTCGCATTCAACCAGTTTCGGTTCTCCTTTGGCTGTTGTGTAGTGTAGACCTAGATCATCAACTTTATCGTAACTCGCGCCACCGATCATATTTACATTTTTCATCATTAGAGCCGCGCGATGTATCCAACCTGTTGTTTTGCCCAGGCCTTTGCCTAACTTTGTTGTCTTTCTTTGCAAAAGGCTGACCTGTCTTGCGGGAGGGTGAGGGTTTGGCCGTGTAAATGCTCCTGGTACGCTATAGTCTGAATCTACGCCCCATTCTGTGTTGAAGGATTTGATGTCTAAACTGGACGGCGTGCCTTTGTGCACTAGCAGTTCGGCCACGTCGAAGCCGATACCACCAGCTCCAACGATTGCTACTCTTTCGCCCACTGTTTCCGGGTGGTAAACCGCTTCGGTATAGCCAACAACGTTAGTCTTATCAGAGCTCTTTAAGAAGTTTAAATCACGGGGGATAACGCCCGCCGCTAGAACAACTTGCTCAAACCCTTGTTCAATCAAGTCTTGTGCTGTGACGTGTGTATTCAATTTTAGCTCGACGCCAGTTTCTTTGACCTTGTTATCAAAGTAACGAATCGTTTCATAGAACTCTTCTTTACCTGGAATACGTTTGGCAATATTGAACTGCCCGCCGATTTCGTGGCTTTTATCAAAAAGCTGAACTTTGTGCCCTCGCTCAGCAAGCACAGTAGCAGCAGATAAGCCTGCTGGCCCAGCGCCAACCACAGCGACCTTCTTTGGGGTATCGGTGGGGCTAAAATTTCGCTCGGTTTCGTAGCACGCTCTGGGGTTAACTAAGCATGATGAGCGTTGCATAGTGAAAGTATGATCTAAACAGGCTTGGTTGCAACCAATGCAGGTATTGATTGTTTCTGGTTTGCCTGCCGCCGCTTTATTGACAAAGTCGGCGTCCGCAAGAAAAGGTCTCGCCATGGAGATCATATCGGCTTGCCCGTCTGCCAAAATTGTTTCCGCCGTCTCTGGCGTGTTGATACGGTTTGTTGCAACCACTGGTATCGACACTTCTTTGCGCATTTTTTCTGTAACCCAAGCAAATGCCGCACGCGGTACCGAGGTAGCTATGGTCGGAACTCTCGCTTCATGCCAGCCAATTCCGGTATTGATGATTGTGGCACCGGCCGCTTCGATTGCTTTGCCCAGAGTAACTACCTCATCCCAAGTACTGCCTTGCTCGACTAAATCAAGCATCGATAGACGATAAATTATGATGAAGTCTTCGCCCACAGATTCGCGAATGGACTTTACAATTTCAACAGGGAGGCGCATACGGTTTTCATAGCTGCCGCCCCATTCGTCTGTTCGCTTATTGGTTTTCTGGACCAAAAACTGATTGATGAAATAACCCTCAGATCCCATCACTTCGACACCGTCATAACCCGCCTGTTTGGCCAAGCTCGCACAATTAGCGTAGTCTTTGATCGTACGGTAAACACCCTTGGTGCTTAGTGCTCTGGGTTTGAATGGTGAAATGGGAGACTTAATGTTGGACGCAGAAACACAGAGTGGACTGTAACCGTAGCGCCCTGCGTGTAAAATTTGAAGACAAATTTTGCCGCCTTCTTTATGCACAGCTTCAGTTACCTGTAGGTGTTTTTTAACCTCTCTGGGGCTACTTAATTTGCTCCCGAAGGGCGAAAGCCAACCCTCCCGATTTGGCGCAAATCCACCGGTAACCATCAGTCCTACGCCGCCACGAGCACGCTCTGCAAAGTAGGCTGCGAGCTTAGGAAAGTCCTTCGCTTTATCTTCTAGGCCAGTGTGCATTGAGCCCATTAAGGTACGGTTGCGGAGTGTTGTAAAGCCTAAATCTAAGGGCTCTAATAGGTGCGGGTAAGGTGAACTCATACTAAATTCCAAGAGGTTATTATCTAAATTGGCCTAACTAAATAGCCTTAAAGAAGTGGGTATATGCGTCGGTGACATCTTTCGGGGCTTCGACCTGAGGATAGTGACCTATCGTAGGTAGTTGAGTCAACGAGTCTAAACGACAGCCCAGTTCTTTATAGCGAGCCACTAGGTGCTCTCCAGATACAGGGTCGACGCTGCCATTAATGATTGCTAGTGGCACTGGGCTGTTACGCAAAGCGTTCAGCCAACGTTCGCGATGAGTTTTTCGGTCTCGCATATAGGTGATCAGATTATGAAAGACATGTTTGCCGTCTTTATAGTTGATGATCTCCCAAAAATCTCTCAGTTCTTCTTTAGATGGTTTGGTGGCTTCTCCAAAAACAGATGAAAAAGACTCTGTGAATTTGTCAAACGCAAGGAACCTGTTTAACAAAGGTCCAAGTGGGCTGAGCATAAGTTTTTGAATAAAGAGCGCTTTGTGTGTTTCAGGGAATAGGCCTCCGTTAAGAAAGCAACACGATTTAAACTCTATTTCTGACGAGCCTTCAATTTGGCGAGCTAGCAGTTCTTGAGCAACAGAAACCCCATAGTCATGCGCCAAAATATGAACTGCCTTAATGCCTCTGCGCTTTAGATGTTCGATATGCAGATCAGCTTGCAGCGAAATTGTGTAATTGCGTTTGTCGGGTTTATCAGAAAAACCGAAACCGAGCATATCTATTGCCTCGATATCTCCCAACTTAGAGAGCTCTTCGAGACTCTCGAGCCAGTCCCAGCTTGAGGTGGGAAAACCGTGTATCAGCAATATTACCTCGGTGTCACCTGCTGCAGGCGCGCTGTGCGCCTTTGAGAATGAAAATATGGAGTGGCCAAGTAAGGGGTTGAACTCGCCTTCGGCTAAAAATGCGCTGACGTTTGTATTGCTAAAAGAACTGTTCATAGAAGTTTTTATACGCAGGGAGACGGTGTTATGAGTATTGGCTTGGGAAAGCCAGCTTAACGATTAAGAACGCTGATTTCTATACATTTTGTTTGTTAAACTAAGAGACTAAATGTACGACAAAGTGGAGCAACTCTAGATGAAATACGATTTGTTGGTGTCTGGTGCCAAGGTCTTTAATAACGGAGAGTCACCCGTGGTGGAAGATATCGCCATTAAGGATGGCAAAGTCGTTGCCAGAGGTAAACTAGAAAGTTCAAATGCTAAAGAGGTTATTGATGCGGCTGGTTTATACGCTATGCCGGGCTTGTTTGATATACATACTCATTATGACCTTGAGCTTGAGGTTGCGCCGGGTCTTCCCGAGTCAACTCGCCATGGCACCACATCGGTTGTTATTTCAAACTGCAGTTTAGGTCTCGCCTACGGTGCTCAACGGCGAGAAGGTTTCGATCCCATCGTTGACTGCTATGCGAGAGTAGAAAATATTCCTAAGCGTGTGTTGCGCGCCTGCGCCGATAAAGTCACTTGGTCAAATCCGCAGGAGTACTTCGACCACCTCGATGGTCTAAACATGGGGCCAAATGTGATCACCATGATTCCGCACTCTATGCTTCGAATCGAAGCGATGGGCTTTGAGGCCAGTGTCAGTCGCAATCCAACTGACACAGAGCTCGACAAAATGTGCAGTCTGCTCGAGGAGGGGATAAAGCTCGGCTATGCAGGATTTTCAACCGACGCTCTGCCATTTCACTACTTGGCAAACCAGCCGAACACTCATAAGACTATTCCAACCCAATTCGCACAGTACAAAGAAATCAAGCGCCTCACTGATGTAGTGCGCAAGCATGACGCGATTTGGCAAGCGACCCCTCCAAAAGACAGTCCTTACAACACACTTAAAACCTTTTTGCTTACGAGCGGCCGTTTACATGGTAAACCATTGAAAACAACGGTAGTTGCGGCCTTGGATGTGCATGCAAACCGAAACTTAGTTAAGTTGGCCAAAACCCTCGCGAAGCTCCTTAACTCCAAGTTTTTGCGTGGCGCTTTCTACATGCAGGCTCTCGGCGCGCCCTTCAAGATTTGGTCTGATGGTGCCGTAACCCCCATTGCTGAGGAAATTCCAGAACTACGTGCTCTAAATGAAACCGATCTTGAGGATCATGCTGCACGCCAAGCTATTTTGAGCGATCCCGAATACCGTGAGGCATTCCGAGCCATGTGGATGAAGGGCAAAACGGGCTTTGGTTTAGCGCGCTTAAAACGCATCCTACGCCTTGAGGACTACGCGTTTGACCGAGACTTGGCGAGCATGACCGTTGAGGTTTGTCCATTTGAGGCTTGGCAAAACTTGACCTTCGATGTTGTTTATTCGCGCGTCGCCAAACATCTCAGCGGAGAATCAACACTTTCTGGCGAAGAAGCTGCATTAATCGACGAGCATTTTACGGGTATGCAAGATGAGGCTGACTTCATGTTGGCGATGCTAAAAACGTTCGACATTAAGTTATCTTGGTCAACCGTAACGGCTAATAGAGACCCGAAAACCGTTCGCGACCTATTGATGAACCCTATCCTGTTGCCAGGCTTTAACGATAGCGGTGCTCATCTCACTAATATGGCGTTTTATGACGTAAACCTGCGCTGTTTAAAACTTGCTGCACAAGGTGGTGAGGAAGACTTGAGTTATATGGTCAAGCGTCTAACCGCTGACCCAGCGAAGCTTTTTAATGTTGATCGCGGAACTATCTACAACGGTGATGTGGCGGACTTGATCTTGGTCGATCCCAACGCCTTAGATGCTTATGACGGTGAGGCAAATGTTCAACGGGTCTATAGAGAGGACTTTGAAAACGATCAATTAGTAAACCGCTCAGATGGTTTGGTTCCGTTGGTCTTGATTAATGGCCAAGTTGCTTGGCAGAGCGATTCGTTCTCTGACAAGTTGGGTAAGCAGAAAATGGGTGAGTTATTGAGACCTACTGGGCAAACCCAGATTCACGCCCCTGTTTCGGAATCCAACCCTACTCAACACGCAGCGTAGCGCAGTCGGAGCTTTACACCGTTGACTACCGTCGCGAGGATCTAAGCAGCACATGGGTGCATTTTTCGTCGCATATCGGGCCACTGGGGGGCGGCTCGAAACGACCGATCCACAGCGAGTGCTGGACGCATTATCTAGTCTGGGCGGCGACCAAGGAGAAGTGCTCAACAAGGGTGATGCGGCGCTTGGCCTACACAATTATCGACTGCCGTCGGCCTCAAAGCAGGGCTATTTCGAGTTAGAAAGCTGTTTTATAGTTTGCGACGGACGCATCGATAATCGCGATACGCTGCTGAACAATCTCGATCAGTTAGGTCTGGACGATTCTTGTGATGATGCCGAGCTCATTTTTCACTATTTACAAACCCTAGGTGCAGAACGGCTTGACGATATTATTGGGCCTTTTGCCTTTGTCTACGTTGATCTTGTTCAAAATAAATTGGTCGCCGCTAGAGACGCGATGGGCGCGCGGTCGCTAAGCTTTTTCGTACACGAAAACGAGTACCTGTTCTCCACCGATGAGGTCGCGTTTCTTGGGGTAGAGGGGTTTGACTCATGTTTCAATGAGGCCAAAGTAGCCCGACATCTTTTGATGACAATGGATGATACGCCGATCAGCTTTTTTGCGAAGGCCAATTTAGTTCGCCCCGGCGAAGTCGTTGTTCTGGAAAACGCGCGGCTTTGCAGAAAACGTTTTTATCACCCTCGCTTTAATCCGCAAGTGTATCAATCCAGTTTGCAGTCAAACTCAAGACGTTTTAGAAAACTTTTTGATCAAGCAGTCGAGCGTCGAATACAAACGGGCTCACGCAATGGGGTGATGCTGAGTGGTGGCTTGGATAGCGTACCCATCGCGATTAGCATGACCGCCAACAATCGTAATCAGGAAACCCGAGTTATTGCGGTATCTTGGACTTTTCCAGAAACCCCGGCTTCGGATGAAACTCATTTGTCATCTCCGCTATGTAAAGACCTGGGGATAGAGCAACTTCGCTTAAACTGTAACGCGGTCGGCGTTGAGCTATCTCCCGACTTTCCTGTCGATCCAAGAATCCCATTCAGTATGCCATTTGTTGCCTATCAGCAAGCAACTTTAAAGCTCCTCAAGGCTCGAGATATTCGTATAGTGCTAACCGGGATGCACGGTGACTTGTTGTACTGCGACCCTAAAGATATTGTTCTTCGCATGCTGACTCAATGGCGCATCAGAGACGCGGTTAAGGAATTTTTCATTCTTCGCAAATTGATTGGATCAACATGGAGCGCCATAAAAAGATATTTGTTTTCAGCATTTTCTTGGACTGCCAAACTAGCTGACTACTTACCGAGTCGCAATCCGCGAGCGGCTTGGATGCTCAACGATCAAATAGCGAAAAAATTAGTGCGAAAACGACATTGGTTGTGGCACGAATCACAGGAATTTCCACGTCCAGAGCAGTATCAAAAGCTATTTGACGGATTTGCTGGCGAAGACAACATGCTCGCGAGATTTATTGAAGCGCCCTATGGAGTTGAGAGACGTTATCCTCTACGTGACCGAGAACTTTGCGAGTTTGTATTAAGTGTTCCTAGTGAGCAGCTTTATCAATTGAGCGAGTTTAGACCACTGATTAAGGAGGCGTTCCCAGAGTTACCCATAGCTATTCGTGATCGAAATGATAAATCCAACTTTGTTGAGCCAATTGTTGATCAGATCGAGTCAAATCAGGACATATCGACCTTGGCATTGGAAAAAGACACCGGTTGGGGGAAATTTGTTAAACAGTGTTATTTCGAGGACGTTAGAGACACAAAGGCTTTGCGGCGTCTAGCCTTATGGCGCTGTGCGTACTATAATTTCTGGGCAGAAAAAATGAAGCTTCAACAGAGCGCTTCCCTTAACAGTATTTCAGAGTGAACTATGGCCAGTGAAACGACCGTTACAAATGTTACACCCAAAGATTTATCGGTGAGCGGACAAAGTAGTGTTGCCCATCCTGCACGGGCTGCTCAAGCGGCTTCACTGCGGCCTTATAGCGCTCCAGTTTTGCTTGAATACGGCGATGTAAGAGACGTGACTATGGGGCCAACAGTTGGATTTGGTGAAAGCGGTGGTGGTCCGCAATGTGCTTTGGGCGTTAACTGCCCTTAAAGCGTAATACTCGGACACTGCGCAAGACTGATTTAGAATCGTCACTCTACCCAACCCCACCCAATTCACTCTCTAGCAACTCAGTCTCTAGATAACCCTCTCTCTGGTCACCCTGGCCTCGTCTAAGTAGAAAAGCCAAGCGATGCGCAGCATGTTGTTAGAAACCCGTTAGGTCTCTAACCTGACGTCTTTCTAAACGTCTAGCTCGAAGGGTTTAAGTTTTCTCTCGACCATGTGTTTCTTTAAAACGACATAGTCCGGCAGACCATTGCTGTAGCTGGGGTAGTCCTCTCCCATGATCAGGGGCTGTAAGTAGTCGCGGCAGGCTTGAGTGATAAAAAAGCCATCTTCGGATATATAGTCAGCGGGCATCATTTCCTCCACATTCGCCACATCCTTTAGTGGCGCTTGCGAGGTGGTCCATTCATAGGGTTGGTTGGATAGCCGTTTGATGGTTGGCATAACAGCGTTTTCGCCATTTAGGGCCAATTCAACAGCGGCTTTGCCTAGGGCGTAAGCGTGATCAACATCCGTTTTGGAGCCGATATGACGCGCCGCACGTTGTAGGTAATCACATACTGCCCAGTGGCATTTAAGTCCCAACTCCTGTTTGATTAGATCTGTCACCACCGGCGCAACCCCACCTAGCTGAGCATGACCAAACGCGTCCTTTACACCAGAGTCGCTCAAAAAACGTCCGTCAGCATAGCTGGCGCCTTCTGAAACCACGACTGCGCAATGGCCCTTACGCTCAACAACTTCAGCAACTTTCGCGGTAAAGCGCTCGGGGTCAAAGGTTACTTCAGGAAATATAATGATGTCTGGACCTAGATTACGCTCATCTGCGGCCAAGCCTGCGGCCGCAGCGATCCAGCCCGCATGGCGGCCCATTACTTCCATTACGAAGACTTTGGTTGAGCTAGAACTCATCGAGGCCACATCAAAAGACGCCTCGAGAATTGATACAGCCACGTACTTAGCAACCGAGCCAAACCCTGGAGAACAATCGGTAAACGGCAGATCGTTGTCGATGGTTTTCGGAATGCCAATACACGTTAAGGGGTAGCCCATTTGCTCGGCAACCAAGGAGACTTTGTGGGTGGTGTCCTGTGAGTCACCGCCGCCGTTATAAAAAAAGTATCGGATATCATGCGCTTTGAATACATCAATCAAGCGCTCGTACTGCGCTTTGAAATCATCGACGCCTTTCAATTTATATCGGCAACTGCCAAATGCCCCAGAGGGTGTGTAACGCAAAGCTTCAATGTCTTCAGAGCTCTCGAGACTTGTATCAATAAGGGTTTCTGTTAATGCGCCGATGATGCCGTCTTGTCCCGCGTAGACCTTGTTTATTCTGTCACCGTGTTGTGCGGCGGTCTGGATTACGCCTGCAGCTGAGGCGTTGATAACGGGAGTAACCCCTCCAGACTGAGCGTAAAACGCGTTGTATGCGGTCATAGTGTTTCCTTTTTAACTGATATCCGCCCAAGTAGAGGA
>CAZOIG010000486.1:0-2400 GCA_964579235.1 uncultured Gammaproteobacteria bacterium | reverse complement strand
GAAAGCGATAGAAAGAATATCTGAAGATATTAAAAAGTCTGGTGAGGACAACTCGGGTATTCAACTACTCAAGAAATCACAGATTGCATGGTTGGAGTATCGCAGCACTTATTGTAGCGCAATTTATGAGATGTGGTCTGGCGGCACGATAAGGGGTGTCATGAGCAATAGCTGCATGTTGAACCTGACAAAGCAGCGTACCCTCGTGCTCTGGTCAGATTATTTGACCTATATGGATTCAACTACACCGATTTTGCCTAGGCCAGAATAATATTAAAAAAAACTTATGTCTCCAAAGGGCAATGAACAGACAATGGCGCGGTCCTAAAAAGCATTTTCAAGCCGCGCCCAGAAAGCTCATACAGGCGTCCGCAAAAATCCACCTCACCTAGACTTCTTAGCCAATTTCCGTTCGAGCGCGGACTCCATTTCCTTTACGGTTTCGTCAATCGTATAGCCTTCATCGTTGGTGTATTCGCCGAATAGGTTAATCATCTTGTCTGTGTGCCGGCCCATTTGCATCACTCGTAGCGACAAGCTGTCTTTGACTGGCGGGCGTATAACTACGTCGAACAAAAACGCGACGAAACTGATTGGGCTAAACAGCAAATCGCGAATCGCGTCGGCGAGCAGCTTTAATTGGAAAACTAAGATATGACGTACTGCTTTGTGTCGGGGCAGTCGTTTGTTTGGGGGTAGTGTTTCTAGGGGCATGGGCAACTCTCTGCATTCGCGTTCTTATTGGGCGCAATCTGCAAGCCCCTGCTTGCCGTACACGCCTTTTTCTAACTATACACTTAAAGTAAGGGTCTCATTCGGCATTGCAAGGCAGCTTTGCTGATTATGCAGACGAGATGCGTTTTCGATAGCGTATTGTTGCGCAATAAGTGCTCATTCATGTGGCTTTATTGTTCTATTCTGATGGCTTATTCAATAATTAAGTCTAAATAAGTTGTTGATATAGGCATATAAAATAAAATTTTACAATAAAATCTATAAGTCTAAAGAATTTTTGGGAAAAATGCCTATAATGCGCGTATGCCAGAATTGCAGACATCCGAATTTGAGTCCTCGAGTGAGACCAGCACCGGCGTTTTAAGCGCGCCGCGTTACGCAAAGAAAAAACTCTTGGCGATCGAGGCGGCTGCGATTGTTTTTGCGGCTAAAGGTTTTCATGGTGCGACCACCTCGGACATTGCGGCTGAGATGGGCATTAAGCAGGGCAGTCTTTATTACTATTTTGAGTCTAAAGAAGAAGCCTTACGGCAGGTTTGCGAGTACGGCTTTGAAACCTATGTGGCTCAGATGCAAAAGATATTTGCACGCGAGCAAGCGTTCGAGGCGAAGTTGTACGCCATTGTCTCGTCTCACTTGAGCCGTTATCGGCAACGTAGCAACGCACTAAAAGTACACAACGACCAGCGCTTGTACTTGCCCAAAGAGAAACGCGGTCGTTTGAAAGAATTAGGTACAGCTTATCGCCAGTTGCTAGAAACAACCTTGGCTGAAGGCGTTGAGCAGGGCGTATTACGTAAAGACTTAGATCTGCATTTTACGGCGTATTCGATTATTGGCCTCTGCAATGCCTGGGGCTTAACGTTGATTCGTGACGAGTCGCTGGACTTATTTAACACCATAGATTCATGCGCAGACTTGATTCTTCGTGGTGTATTGCTGAGCAAAACCTCACCAGCCAATTAGTTACTTGGCATCAACACAAAACACATTAACAACACACATATTCAATAAACAGGTTTTAGATATGACTGATCAAGTAGCCACTAATGTCGTTTGGCACGACGGAGAAGTAACGCGAGCAGATCGCTTTAATCGCTTAGGCCAACGTGGCGCAACACTATGGTTTACTGGGCTTTCGGGCAGCGGCAAGAGCACGATCGCAGTAGCGGTAGAAAAGGCATTGCACAAGCTTGGTAAGCTGAGTTACCGCTTAGACGGCGATAACATTCGTCTTGGCATTAACAAGAACCTAGGCTTTAGTGCGGAAGACCGAACCGAGAACATTCGTCGCATTGGCGAGATTTCAAAGCTTTATTGCGATACCGGAATTATTACTCTTAACAGTTTTATTAGCCCGTATCGCGCCGACCGCGATCAAGTTAGAGCATTGCACGAAGAGGGCGGCTACAACTTTATTGAAGTGCATGTAGACTGCGCGTTGGAGTGTGCTGAAGAGCGCGACCCAAAAGGTTTGTACAAAAAAGCTCGCGCAGGCGAAATCAAGAATTTTACTGGGATTGACGATCCATACGAGCCGCCAATTGATCCAGAGATTGTGTTGCACACAGACAAAATGACTCTTGAAGAAGAAGTTGAGACGATTCTCAATTACTTACAGGAACACCGCTATTTGATTTTGTATCGCTAGTCGATCTGACTGGC
>CAZOIG010000485.1:0-2513 GCA_964579235.1 uncultured Gammaproteobacteria bacterium | reverse complement strand
CCCACCACGACCGAAACAGGCTGGGCCAGGCTCAGAGCCAGCCGACTCCGGGCCCACTCTGATTTGCCGCATTGCGTCAACATGCGCAAGTGAACCGCCACCTGCTCCAATTTCAACCATGTCGATGACCGGTATTGAAATTGGCATGCCCGAGCCTTTTTTAAAACGATAGGTACGTGCGACTTCAAACACTCGACTTGTTTTAGGCATCTGGTTTTTGATCAAACAGATTTTTGCCGTCGTACCGCCCATATCAAACGATAGGACTTTGTCCAGACGGTGCGCCGCTGCCACATCCGCGGCGAACACGGCTCCTCCAGCAGGACCCGATTCAACCAAGCGCACCGGAAATTCTGCCGCGCTACTGAGCGACATAATGCCGCCACCAGAATGCATCAGAAACACTGTGCAGCTAACCCCCTCAGAAGCAAGTCGGGATTGCAAACGCCCTAGATAGCTTTGCATTAAAGGTTTGATATAGGCGTTTGCAACGGTTGTGTTAAAGCGCTCGTATTCGCGCATCTGCGGTGATACTTCGCTAGAGATAGAAACCGACACCTCAGGTAATCGGGCTAACAGCGCATCACGTACACGGCGTTCGTGTTCTGGTCTGAGATAGGCATGTAAAAACCCAATCGCGACACTTTGGTAACCACCTGTCACGATTTGCTCTATTAACTGAGTGATCTCCTCGTTTTCAAGCGGAACCAATATTTCGCCTTGAGCATCGACCCGTTCAGTTAGGGTGAAACGGTCCTGTCGTGGAATTAAGGGCTCTGGCAACACCAGATTTAGGTCGTATTGTTCGAATCGAGATTCGGTTCGCATCTCGATAACGTCTCTGAAACCTTGCGTAGTGATCAACGCTGTTTTCGCGCCGCGCCGCTCAATCAGCGCATTGGTCGCTAGGGTCGTCCCGTGGATAATTTGTTCAATGTCAGATGGCTGAATTGAAGCCTTGGCACATACTTGGAGCAGCCCCTGAATAATACCTTCTTCGGGTGCTGCGTAAGTGGTCAACACTTTGGTGGAGTAGCTTGAATCGCCCCGCTCCAGCACTACGTCGGTGAAGGTGCCACCGATGTCTACGCCCATTCTTATCGTGTGTTTCGTCATTGCCGTGCTTCACAGCCTACTCAGTTAGCTCGGGCATCAAATTCTGACTCGAGCAAAAGCTTGTTGTTTGGATAAGCAGAGTATAGGCAGTCGCGTAAAAAATTCTAATAGTTTGCATGAGTAAGCCAGCGATTTTTGCCTTTCAAACTCGAGCTAATACGACTCATCATCGGTGTTGATCTAGTTTTGTGGTCGATGCTTTAGTATTCACTTACAAACTCCCAATCCCGCACGGGTGCGTAACCTTGAAACAACTTAACTTTAATCACCTTCAATACTTCTTCGCGGTTGCGAAAGAAGGCAGTGTAACGCGAGCAGCCGAGGCCTTGCACGTTACACCACAGACGGTTAGTGGACAGCTCGCGACCTTTGAGGAATACATTGGTGCGCCACTGTTTGAGCGCCATGGCAAACGTTTAGAGCCAAATAGCTTGGGGCAAATTGCGTTGCGTTACGCCGACGACATATTCCAACTAGGCCATGAATTATCGCGAACACTGGCATCCCACGACACCGGTCAATTGGCCAATTTCAACGTCGGTATCGTCGACGCCATTCCCAAAGTGATGGTGTTTGAAATGCTCAACGACTGTTTTGATCTCGAAAACCAGTTCGTATTGGAATGCCGCGAAGGTGATTTGAACAGCTTGCTGTCAGATCTATCACTGAACAAGCTCGACCTAATTATTTCGGATCAACCCTTACCAATAGGGGTAAGCGTGCGTGCGACCAGCCACTTTCTAGGCGATTCGGGCGTTACCTTTTTCGCGCGCAAAGATCGCTGTGATCTATACGACAAAGACTTCCCTAATTCTTTACACAAGGCACCCTTTTTGATGCCAGGCAAAGGGTCAGCGCAGCACCAAAACTTAATGTCTTGGTTTACGCAAACCAATATCGCACCTCAAATTGTGGCTGAGTTTGACGACACCGCCTTGCTCAAGTTTTTTGGGCAAACGGGTAGAGGATTGTTTTGCGTATCCAGCGCAGTAGAACGCGACGTGCTTGCGCAATTCGATGTGGGCATTGTAGGTCGAGTCACGACCGTGTCAGATCGCTTTTATGGCATCTCGCCAGAGCGAAAAATCAAGCACCCTGCTCTAGATCCGGTATTGAACGCGGCGAGCAACCTGCTAAATCAGAAAGCTTAGTCTGAAAACGAAAGCCTGAAGAACACGTCGAAACGCTGACGAAAAGAGCCTTTGCTAATAAAGCGGTTCGCCAGCAAAGAAAGGATCAAAACATTGCAAAACAGTCTTTACGCGGGGGATTGGATCGGCTGTAGACAAACTCTAGACGGACTCTAGACGGACTGAAGAGCACACTTAAGGTGATCAAAACAGGCTTTCTCTTTCCTGTATTGATCACCCTATTCTATTAGGTTCGCCTTTCTCAAC
>CAZOIG010000484.1:0-12165 GCA_964579235.1 uncultured Gammaproteobacteria bacterium | reverse complement strand
TTAGTCTAGCCCATCGTTAATGGGCGTATTCTAATGCTTGCTTACTCATCCAACAACGCTTCGATGCGATCCATTACATTTTCCATACGGCGCACCAAGGCTTGGTAAGGCTCTGGCGTGGCCATATCAAGGCCAGCGTCTTTAAGAATGCTGTAGGCATCATCCGACCCACCTTTTTTCAAAACCGTGATTAAATCTTCGCGCGCTGATTCGTCGCCGTTGAGAAATTTCTCCGCAAACCATGCCGCACCGGAAATAGAAGTGGCGTATTGGAACACATACATATCGTAGTAGAAATGCGGGATATAGGCCCATTCCATGGTGTAGGGTTCTTCAATTTCCAGAACGCCCTCATCATGCCCGTGATACTTCTTCAGCAAGTCGGCGTACATCTCGGTAAACACAGCGCCCGTTAAAGGCTCGTTGCGCTCGGCCGCCTCATGAATCGCCAACTCAAACTCGGCGAACATTGTTTGTCGATAAAAAGTGCCGCGAATCGACTCTAACGCCTGACCAAGGTAAAACAGCTTTTCTTCATTGGTTTCGGCGTTGGCGATTAGATACTCCTCGAGCAGAATTTCGTTGATCGTCGATGCAATCTCGGCGGTAAAAGTTGAATAGAACGCTTTGCTGAAGGGCTGCTCTTCCTGTGCCAACATGGTATGCACCGCGTGGCCCCATTCATGCGCGTAGGTCGAGAGAGAATTGTAATCGTCATTATGATTAAGCAACACGTATGGATGCAGGCCATACGCCGAGCCATTCATGTACGCGCCTGAGCGTTTACCGGGCTGTGGATAAACGTGCGCCCAATTTGAATCCAGCGCTGTGGCTAGGTGTGCATTGTATTCCTCACCTAATGGCTTAAGCACTTCTAAGGTAATGGCCTTAGACGCTTCAATGCCGAAATCAGTATCCATCTCAACCAACGGCGGATAGATATCGTAATACTTCATATCCTCGATACCTAAGATGCGACCGCGCAGTGAAAAGTAGCGATGCAAGGTCGGCAGACTCTTGTTCACCTCGTCCACCAAGGTGCGGTAAACCGCCTCCGGCAAACTCTCTTGCGATAGCTCTTTGTCTAAAACCGAATCGTAATTGCGGGCCTTAGCTTGGAAAATATTCGCTTGAATCTCAGTCGCGAGAATCGCACCCAAGCTGTCTTCGTAATTTTTCCATGTGCTGAAAAACGTATCGAACACCTTTTTGCGATCTTCACGGTTCGCACTTGAACGCGCGCCAGCGTACCCCGCCTGACTCACCGTAACGGTTTCACCATTGGCAAGAGTCACGTCTTTCCACTGAATATCGGCGTTCGCCAACAATGAATAAATTTGCGTGGGGCGCCCTGTCACAGCACCGACAGACGCCATTAGCGCTTCGCCCTTTTCATCCAACAAGTGAGGCGCGCCCTCGATCAAGTCTTCGATGTATTTGTCATACGGGGCTAAACGCTCTTCTTTGGCCAAATATTTACGAAGCTTTTTTTCACCCAAAGCAAGTAACGCGGGATCAAACCATGACACCGCCTCGCTGAACTCAGTGCCCAGCGCATTCACTTTTGCGCGTCGAGCTTGGGTATTGGTGTCGCGCTGATCTTCGTCATTTGACAAACTGGCATACAGCGCAACTCGGTAGAATGTCTGTAGGGTGCCGTATTGATTTTCAAACACATCGGCAATATTACTCGCCGACTTTCCGAAACCAGCTTGATCTTCGGATAATGCGCGGACCTGCTCTTGCAGGGCGCTAAACGCCTCTTCCCAAGCCTCATCATCGGCGTAGAGATCGGTTAGATCCCATCTGATCTGACCTTCTTTGTCTTCGGCGTTAGCCGTCGCGATCGGCGTTAAAGAGAACACCATAGAGGCGCTCATCAACACCAGCAGCGCTTTAAACTTAGCTGTGTAAATTTTTAGCATCATTTACTCCTTTGTGAAAATTTTCGTAGTTTTGTAAATCCCGACTATCGGAGCGACGCTCACTGTTTAAAGTGTGTGCACGGCCGCCAACAATTTTTGGGTGTACTCTTGTTTAGACGAGGCCCACAGCGATTCGGTTTCACCTATTTCAATAACTTTTCCGTGTTGCAAGACCAACACTCGATCACAGAGCGAACGCACCACCGATAAATCATGCGACACGAACAACATGGTCAAATTATGCTTGCTGACCAACTCGGTTATTAGTTCAAGAATTTGCTTTTGAATCGTCACGTCCAGCGCTGAAACAGGCTCATCAGCAACGATAAACTCAGGCTTAGTCGCAATCGCCCGACCAATCGCAATGCGTTGCCGCTGTCCACCCGAAAACTCATGCGGGTATTTTTTCACCGCCGTTCGCGCCAAACCCACATCATCCATCAGTTCAAGCACGTGTTGATCGACATCTTTACGGGTGGCAATTGAGTGATACAACAATGGCTCAGCTAATGTGTCGTATACCGTCATGCGCGGATTCAACGATGCATACGGATCTTGAAAAATCATTTGCATGCGCCGACGCACTGGTTTGAGTTGCTTGGTGTTGAGACCCATCATCTGCTCGCCCGCAAAGACAACTGAGCCCGAGCTGGGTTTTACGAGCTGCAAAATACTCCGCCCAATGGTCGACTTACCGGAGCCGGATTCACCCACCAAACCAAGTATCTCATTGCGCTGAATATCGAACGACACCGAGTCCACGGCTTTAAACGGCTCACCCGTGTTTCGGTCGAGAAACTCGGTGGTTAAGTCCTTAACCTCAATCAATAGACTGTCTTGCCTTAGATCATCAGTGCTCTTTTCACCGCTGGGGATCGCCGCCAAGAGATCACGCGTGTATTGATCCTCTGGTTTTTGAAACAAAGCTTCGGTCGCATTGTGTTCTACCACTTGGCCGCGTTTCATTACCACCACGCGGTCTGCTAAGTGTCGCACCACGCCTAAATCATGAGAGATAAAAATTACCGCCAAATCGCGGCGTTTTTGTAGGTCGGCGATCAACTCCAAGATTTGCTTTTGAATAGTCACGTCAAGCGCGGTAGTCGGCTCATCGGCGATCAAAAGTTTGGGCTCATTAATCAGCGCCATGGCAATCATGACGCGTTGCCGCATACCGCCCGAAAATTCATGCGTGTAGGCACTAAATCGCCCTGCCGCATTGACGATACCCGTCTCTTCCATCAATTCAATGGCCCGACGCTTGGCATCCTTTCGATTCAAGCCACGATGATAAATAAGCGGTTCTATGAGCTGCTCACCAATGGTTAAAAATGGGTTCAAGCTGGTCATAGGGTCCTGAAAGATCATGGCAATGTCGTCGCCACGAATACCTCGCAACTCGGCTTCCGACATGGCCAACAAGTCTTCGCCTTCAAACAAAGCCTGACCTGATTCTATCTTGCCCGGCGGCATCGGAATCAAACCAAGAATGCTGTAACAACTGACCGATTTACCACTGCCAGACTCACCAACAATGCCGAGTATTTCGCCTTTATCAACGCTAAAACTAACATCGTCTACGGCGGTAACGACACCATTGCGCGTGTAAAACCGAGTCGTTAGATTACTGACTTCTAATATGCTCATCGTATTCTCCTCGAGGCTAGTCTTTAGACGCTTTGGGGTCCAAGGCGTCTCGTAGGCCATCGCCTAGAAAGTTCAAAGCAAACAGCGTGATCGATAAGGCCAAGCCCGGAAAAATAAGCAACCAAGGCGAGTCTTCCATCACCTCAGCGCCGTAGGAAATCAATAAGCCCCAAGACGACATCGGCGGTTGAATACCCAAGCCCAAAAAGCTTAGGAATGCCTCGAGCAGCATCACCTGTGGCACGGTAAGCGTTGCGTACACGATGATCGGCCCTAAACTGTTAGGCACCACGTGCTTCCACAGGATATGCGGGGTAGACAGCCCCATAGATCTTGCGGCTTCTATGTATTCTTGATTGCGTACCGTCAATACCTGACCACGCACGATCCGCGCCATAGTCAGCCACTCCACGGCCCCAATGGCCAAGAACAGCAGCAAGATGCTTTTGCCAAATACCACCATCAACAAAATAATGAAAATGATGAACGGTAAAGCGTATAAAGCATCTACTATGCGCATCATTACCGCATCCGTGCGACCTCCAACGTAGCCAGCGACGGTGCCCCACGCCACACCAATCACCAGAGCAACACTGGTTGCAATAATACCCACAGCCAGCGAGATACGCCCGCCGTACATAATGCGGGTGAGCAAATCTCGCCCAAACAAGTCCGTGCCTAGCCAGTGATCCCATGAAGGCGGCGTGGCACCGAGTTCAAGGTTCTGCTCTTCGTAACCATAGGGTGCGATCCACGGTGTGAGAATCGCTATAACGATCAAGAAGCTCACAACGTATAGCCCAAATAAGGCGAGTTTGTTTTTCTTTAAACGAACCCAGGCATCAGCCCATAAAGAGGTGCCTTGTTCGGCCTCGATTATCAAGTTGTTAGGTGCGCTCATGCGGTACCTCCGCGGTACTGCTGACGCAGTTTTGGATTGAGCCACGTCGCCAGTAAATCTGAGATCAAGTTAAACACAACGATCAAGGTTGAGAGAAATATCGTGGTACCCAGAATCATGGTGTAATCACGGTTAAACGCCGCTTGTACGTAGAAGCGACCTAAGCCTGGAATCTGAAAAATCGTCTCAACCACAAATGAGCCAGCCAATAAACCAGCGAACGCAGGCCCCAGAAACGCCACCGTGGGAATCAGTCCACCGCGCAAGCCGTGTTTGCACACCACCACCCATTCCGGTAAGCCTTTGGCTCTAGCGGTGCGAATATAGTCTTGGTTGAGCACCTCGAGCATACCGCCACGAGTTAAGCGAGCCACATACGCAGCGTAGGCTGCGCCGAGCGTAATACTGGGAAGGATTTTGTCACCAGGCAAATCACCCCAGCCCGAAACCGGTACTAAGTTTAACCAAAACCCGAATATCAACACCAATAATGGGCCCAACAAAAAGGTCGGCATGCAGATACCCAGCATCGCCAAAGACATAGGAATATAGTCTTGTGCGGTGTTCGGCTTAAGTGCCGCCAAACTACCCGCAAGCACACCGATCACCAAAGCAACCAACAAGGCATACAACGCCAGCTCCGCGGTAACGGGTAGACCACTGGCGATGAGGTCGTGTACTGCCCAGCCTGGGTATTTAAAACTGGGCCCCATGTCGCCTTTAAATAAGTCAGCAAAATAGTTTATGTATTGCTGAAAGATCGGTTGATCAAGGTTGTACTTGGCTTCCAGCGCTCTTTTAACCGCTGGAATGACTGGCTTGTCGGCATCAAAAGGGCCGCCCGGCGCCTGCCTGATCAAAAAGAATGTAGCGGTAATGACCGTAAACAATACGGGAATTGCCTGCAGTAATCGCATTATGGTGTAACGAATCATTCTGCGCCTCCGCCGGCTGTTCGCGTTTGCTTCTTAGCTTCGTATTTAGCTTCCCAATCTGGATCTAAGTAAACGTCTCGAAAGTTGTAGTAGTTCATCAAATTAGGCGGCAAGCCGACTAGCGAAGGGTGCCGAAAATGATGACTCGAGTAAGTGTAGATGGGAATAAGCGGCATATCGTTGAGTAAGATTGACTCAGCCTCATAGAACTTAGCAAACCGTTCTTCGCGAGTTTTCGCTGCGCTGGCTTCTCTTAACACCAACTCATCAAAACGCGCATTGCCCCAGCGAGTACGGTTGATACCACCATCAGTGATCCACATGTCTAAAAAACTATTAGGATCAACGTAGTCGGCTATCCAGCCACCGCGTGAAATCTCAAAATTTCCTGAGCTTTCATCATCCAAATAAACTTTCCAATCTTTGTTTTGCAGCGTTACTTGAATATTGAGCTTCTTGTTCCACATTTGTTGGATCGCAATGGCGACCTTACGATGCTGCTCGTGCGTGTTGTATTGCAACTCAAAGGTCGGAAAGCCCTCGCCATTGGGGTAACCTGCTTCGGCTAACAATTTGCGCGCGCCCTCTGGATCGTATTCAAACAAAACAGGAGGCTGGTAACCCAGCATGCCAGGAGGAGTCACTGTGTAGGCGGGCGTAAAAATTCCGTTCAATACGTTTTCAATCAGGCTCTCTCGATCAATCGTCATCGCCAATGCTTTACGAACGCGAGGATCGTCTAGAGCGGGTAGCGAGGTATTGATACGATAAAGATAAGTACCGGAGTACGGTGCGATTTGTAAACGCTCAGGGTAGTTTTCACGATAGAACGGAATTCGATCGATCAGTGTTTCGTAGGTGTAGTGCAATTGACCGGCGCGAAACATACGTTCTTCGGTGGTGCGTCGCTCGATGCTGTGAAACACGATTCGGTTTAGTTTTACTCGATCAGGATCCCAATAATGCGGATTGGGCGTCATCTGGATATTTCGGTTTAATTGCCAAGACTCCAGAATAAACGGGCCGTTAGATACGATGTTTTCAGGTCTAGTCCAGCGCGTATAGGACTCCCAAGGCTCGCCAAACTTTTCAATCGTGGGCCGATGCACCGGCATGGTGGAGTAGTGATCAAGCAACTGCAAAAAGTAAGGCGTAGGATTATTGAGCTCAACTCGGAAGGTGTGATCATCCAAGGCTTTGATTCCGACCTCATCAAAGTCAGTAATCTCTTGGCGAAAAAACGCCTCGGCATTTTTGATCGGGAAGTACATAAACACATACTGCGAACCCAAGGCAGGCTGCAATGCACGCCACCAAGCCCACTCGAAATCGTACGCCGTTAGAACATCACCGTTCGACCACTTTGCATCTTTACGTATCTTAAAGGTATAAACCTTGCCGTCTTCGCTTATCTCCCATGACTCGGCCACGCCAGGCTGCACTTCCAAGGTCTCAACATCCTTATAAACCAGACCCTCGAATAATGCGTTGAGCAGATTGCTTTCAGGCACACCGGTGACCACATGCGGGTCTAAGCCCTGCGGCTCGCTGCCGTTACCGAGATGCAAAACACCGTCTCGTATACCACTTTCAACATTGCTTTCGCCTTGCCCACAAGACGCGACAAGAACAGACGCAAGCGTGATTAAACACGCTTTCACAAGAAGTTTTTGCATAGTTATTCTTTGATTGGGAGGTGTACATCTGACGTAACCGCGCGCAGATAATTTGCCGCTGCCGCTTATTACTTTGGTCAACTATCTTATATACTCGCCGGGTCGTCAATTAAATCCAGTTAAGGGAAACGGTTGACTCTCAAACAATTCTTGCTCGCAAGAACTCACCCAGATAATAATAAAATGAATACAATTACCGACGAAAAAACCATATTTGGCCACCCGCGCGGGCTGGTTATCCTCTTCTTTACCGAGATGTGGGAGCGCTTCTCCTACTACGGTATGCGCGGCTTGCTGATTGTTTACCTGACCCAGCATTTCTTGTTTTCAGATGAGCGCTCTGCCGTTCTTTATGGCGCTTACACAGCACTTGTTTACGTTATGACCATTATCGGGGGCTCGCTCGCCGATCGGTATTTGGGGGCGCGAAAAGCGGTAACCTTCGGCGCCATACTATTGGTGCTTGGTCATGCCGGCATGGCATTTGAGGGCGATGGTTCGCGCCAAATCATGCAATACGGTGACACGACCTACGAGATCCAGCTGGATGCAAGGGGTGGCGACGCTCGACAACTGCTGGTGAACGGTGACAATAAGTCATACATCAGCTTCAATGAGAATGAGCTATTAATTGAAGACGGCAGTTTATTCGGCCTAGACAACAGTATCCCTCGCGAAGACATCAGTTTGCGCGTTGAAACCCAAGAGTTGTACTTGAACATCTTGTACTTATCACTGGCTTTGATTATTGCCGGTGTTGGATTTCTAAAAGCCAACATCTCCACCATCGTTGGTTCGCTCTATGGTTTCGGTGATACACGCCGCGACTCTGGTTTTACGATCTTCTACATGGGCATTAATTTAGGTGCGTTCTTGTCGTCTATCACCTGCGGCATTTTGGGGATTGCCTATGGCTGGAAATACGGCTTCGGACTCGCAGGCATTGGTATGGCCTTAGGCTTATTCGTGTTCTTACGTTACCAACACTGGCTCGAAGGCAAGGCCGATCCTCCTTCTGAAGAAGCCTTGAAAGAGAAAGTCTTCTTATTCGTTAACCGCGAATGGATGTGTTACCTCATTGGTCTAGGCATCATTGCGGTATCTATGTATCTGGTTATGAACCCAGAGCTCATGGGTAATATCTTGCTACCTCTTGGCATCATCATGTTGGCTGGCTTAATTGGGTATGCGGTGGTTTCCTTACAAGGTGAAGAACGCGGTCGCATGTTGGCGGCAATCTACTTTGTATTGGCGCAAATTCCATTTTGGGCCTTGTTTGAGCAAGCGGGCTCATCGCTCAACCTTTTCACGGGTCGTTTAGTTGATCGCGAGATTTTCGGCTGGGTAGTCCCAGGCCCGGTATTCCAATCACTGAATGCCGGCTACATCATCATCTTTGCACCCATTTTGGCTTGGCTTTGGATTTGGTTATCAAAGCGCAATCTAAATCCACCAGCACCAGTTAAGTTCGCATTGGGCGTGGCCATGGCAGGCTTGGGCTTTTTAGCATTGGTAGCGGGTATGCAAGCATCTGGCCCAGCAGGCCTCACACCCGTGTTCTTCATCTTCTTGATTTACTGGATCCACACTATGGGCGAGTTAATGCTGTCTCCTGTAGGCTTGTCAGCGGTGACTAAGCTGGCGCCAGCTCGAGTCGTTGGTATGACTATGGGCGCTTGGTTCTTGTATTCGGGACTGTCTAACTTCTTAGCGGGTGTTATCGCGCGTACTGCGGGCACCGAGACCATCGGCGGGCAAATCACCAATGTGGCGGCGGCTAAAGCTGGTTATATTGAGGTGTACACTAATGTTGGTTATATCGCCTTGGCGATTGCGTTTGGCATGTTGCTGATTTCACCCATCATCAAGAAATTGATGCACGGCGCGGATTAATTAGAGTCAACACATACCTAATAAAAATAATAATTGGAAAAATCCCATGAAATCACTATTTAAACTAAGCCTTTGTACGGTGTTTGCCCTGTCAGGCAACATCGCCTTGGCGGACACTCACGTGGACACGGACGCGGTCACAGAACCAGAGTCGGCAGCCGAATACGTAAAGCGTGTTGAGGCAGAGGGCATTGAGCTGTCTAAAGAAGTGGGCGCAGCCTATTGGGTTCGCAACACTTACCTCACTAAGGACACTGCCGTACTGGCGGCCAAAGCAGGTGAGCGTGCTTTGGAGTTTGAGAGCAAAGTATTCAACGGTGCGCGCAAATATAAAGGCACAGACATGGACGCGACTACCGCGCGAGCCATTGAGTTGATGCTACGCGGCTCTTCTGCACCCTCACCTAACGACCCAGCGCTCAGAGCTGAGTTGTCTCAAATCCTTACCGATATGGAGGGCGCGTATGGCGCTGGCGCTTACTGTGATGAGGAAGGTAACTGCCGCGAAATTCAAGAGCTAGAAGCGGTACTTGCTGATTCGCGAGACTACGACGAGCTGCTTGACGTATGGACTGGTTGGCGCACCGTTTCTCCTGCCTATCGAGATGATTATCAACGCTTCGTTGAGCTTGCTAACCAAGGCTCGAAAGACTTTGGCTTTGATAACCTCGCTGAGGTTTGGAAGTCGAACTACGACATGGAACCCGAAGCCTTCACGATTGAAGCGCGGCGCTTGTGGGATCAGGTGAAGCCTTTTTATGAAGAGCTGCATTGCCATGTTCGCGCTAAGCTTGGTGACCACTATGGCGAAGACAAGGTCTCTCCTACAGAGCCTATTCCTGCGCATTTGTTGGGCAACATGTGGTCGCAAACATGGGACAACCTCTACGACATGATGGAGCCCTATGAAGGCGTCGCATCGTTAGATGTAACCGCTGCTTTGCAGGAGCAAGGTTACGACGAAATGCAAATGGTTAAGACAGCTGAGGCATTTTTCACCTCCATCGGTTTGCCTGAGCTACCAGAAAGTTTTTACGAAAACTCCATGATCAAGAAACCTCGCGATCGCAATGTAGTTTGTCACGCGAGTGCTTGGGATCTCGGCAATGGTGAAGACCCGCGCATCAAGCAATGCGTAGAGGTGAACGAAGAACAGTTCGGAACCCTGCATCATGAGTTAGGCCATATCTACTACTACCTCATGTATAAGGATCAGCCAACGGTGTTCAAAGGTGGCGCGCACGATGGCTTTCACGAGGCGGTAGGCGATACCATTCAACTTTCTATGACACCGGCTTATTTGAAAGAAAAAGGCCTTATCAATGAAATAGTCGAAAGCCCAGAAGCAACGATTAACAAGCAAATGAAGTTGGCGCTTGAGAAAATCGCTTTCCTACCTTTCGGCAAAATGATCGATGAATGGCGTTGGAAGGTATTCACGGGCGAGATTGCGCCAGAAGACTACAACAAGGGCTGGTGGGACTTGCGTACAGAGTATCAAGGTATTGCCGCTCCGGTTGAGCGCACCGAAGCTGATTTTGACGCCGGCGCGAAATACCACATTCCAGGGAACACGCCTTACACGCGTTACTTTTTGTCTTTTATTATGCAATTCCAATTCCACAAATCATTGTGTGAATCAGCTGGTCATGAAGGCCCTCTGCACGAATGCTCGATTTACGGCAACACCACCGCTGGCAAAAAATTGGGAGACGCTTTAGCAATGGGCATGAGCAAGCCTTGGCCTGACGCGATGGAAGCGCTCACCGGTCAACGCCAAATGGACGGCAGTGCGATCATCGACTACTTTGCGCCATTGAACGAATGGCTCAAAGAGCAAAACAAAGATCGACAATGCGGCTGGTAAAGCCATAAGCAATTGGAAGGCTGGCCAATTGGGCCAGCCTTTTTTTTAACCTAAAGCAAGCACACAATTTTGTGAGCTATAAAACTATCAGCACGACCAGTGCTCGCCAGGACCACTTATCATGACCTTTTTCTCTGCTGCCCTTTTACTGTTTCTAGTGATGGACCCACTGGGTAACATCCCTCTATTTCTGAGCGCATTAAAGAACGTCCCCGTTAAGCGACGCGTGCGCGTGATTATGCGCGAGTTACTGATTGCGCTCGCAATTATGGTGCTGTTCTTGTTTTCGGGGCAGGCGTTTTTGTCAGCTCTTAATATTTCTGAACCTGCTCTCACCACAACCGGTGGCGTTATTCTATTTTTGATTGCGATCAAAATGATTTTTCCTGCGGATGAATCGCAGAAGAAGCACGCCAACGAAGAAGAGCCCTTCATCGTGCCGCTGGCGATCCCTTACATTGCAGGGCCTTCAGCGCTGGCGACACTGTTATTAATCATGAACAACGAACCGAGCCGCTGGCCGGAGTGGTTAGCCGCCGTTTTTGCGGCCTGGTTTGTCAGCGGCATTATATTGCTCTTGGCCGGCCCATTAGCCAAGGTGCTGAGAAACCGCGGCTTAATCGCCATCGAGCGACTAATGGGCATGATCTTGGTGGCAATTGCGATACAAATGCTGATGAATGGTGCTGCGGAGTTCGTGGCTTCATTGAGCGCCTCGACTATTTAAAAAGCAGCCTCAGCGATTTAAAAAGCAGCCTCAGCGATTTAAAAAGCAGCCTCAGCGATTTAGTACCAGCCTCAGCGCATAGCGCAACACGAAAAAAGGGATTAGAGCCTCGGCTACTAATCCCTTTTTTTTGGGTCAGGCTGTTACGCCGTTTTACTGCGCAGGCTTGGGTTTCTTCTCGCTTGTAGACGTCGCTTTAGCGGCCTCAGCAGTCTTTGGTGTCTTTGCTGCAGCACTCTTATCTTGCTTCGCGCCCGCCTTTTGAGGCCCTGCAGCTGCGGTCTTGCTGTCTTTTGCCTTCGAGTCCAATGCGTCTGACTTAACCTTCTCGGTTTTGCTAGTAGCGGCTTTTTTGGGTGCAGCCAGCAACTTATCAGCCGTTTCGTTATCCAGTAAGGTATGTGCGCCCACCGCTAAATGCTCATACAACTCTTGATATTGATTCGTCATGTCCTGAAAGCGCTTACCGGTCTCCGTAAAGTGCTCGGCCACATCGGCCTTAAACTGATCGAACGCATCTTTGGTCGTAGCGGGATTCGCCGCACCACCACGCAACTTATTAAATACCATCATCAAGAGAATGCCAACTAAGAG
>CAZOIG010000483.1:0-2280 GCA_964579235.1 uncultured Gammaproteobacteria bacterium | reverse complement strand
ATGACGGTATTGCCCAGATCACGCAAGCGTGTGAGCGTGCTAATCAGACGATCATTGTCGCGTTGATGCAAACCAATGGAGGGCTCGTCTAATACGTACATCACACCAACCAAGCCTGAGCCGATTTGCGAGGCTAGTCGGATTCGCTGTGCTTCGCCGCCTGAGAGGGTTTCTGATGAGCGGTCCATGCTCAGGTAGTTCAAACCCACGTTCACCAAAAAGCCTAAACGATCGCGAATTTCCTTTACAATTTTGTCGGCGATTTGCGCTCTATTGCCTGTTAGGTCCAGCGATTCGAAAAACTCCAAAGCTTCACCGATGGAGCGATTCACCACCGAATCAATCGATCTATCGGCGATGAACACATTTCTCGCCTCTAGGCGAAGCCGCGTACCTGTGCAGTCAGGGCAAGTTTGCGAGTTAATGTACTTCGCCAGTTCCTCGCGCATGGTGTTCGATTCGGTTTCGCGGTAGCGACGTTCCATATTCGGAATAATGCCTTCCCAAGTATGGTGACGCACCACGCCCTTGCCTTGATGGCGCAGATAGTTGAACTCGATAGTCTCGTCGCCGCTGCCATACAACAAGGCATCGCGCTGCTTTTCGTTAAGGCTATTGAGTGGCTCATCAACGCTGAAACCGTAGTGCGTGGCGACGTTTTGCAGCATTCGGAAATAAAACAGGCTGCGTCGATCCCACCCCTTAATGGCGCCAGCACTCAAACTCAACTCATCATCGAAAATGATCTGATTCGGGTCAAAGTACTGTTTGTTCCCCAAGCCATCACAAGAGGTACAGGCCCCTACAGGGTTATTGAATGAAAACAATCGCGGTTCAAGCTCGCTCAAGCTATAACCACAGTGATTACAGGCGTAGCGAGATGAAAACACCATTGATGGCTCTTTGCCATTGCCTTCATCGTCTAGCACCAGCACTTCCGCGACGCCCTCAGCCAGTTCTAGCGCGGTTTCAAACGACTCAGCCATACGTTGCTCGTTGCCTTCTTTGATCACCAAGCGGTCAACGATTACGTCGATGTCGTGTTTAAAGTTCTTTTTTAGGGCAGGGGGTTCTGCGAGGTCGATGACTTGACCATCCACTCTGGCTCGCACATAACCCTGGGCATGCAGGCTTTCTAGCAAGTTTAGGTGTTCACCCTTACGGTTCTTAACCACTGGCGCCATCAATAAAATCTTGCTGCCTGCGTCAAGCGCCATAGTTTGATCAACCATTTGACTGACTGTTTGGGCTTCCAGAGTTACGCCGTGATCGGGGCAGCGTGGGTCGCCAACGCGAGCATACAGCAAGCGGAGATAGTCATAGATTTCGGTGACTGTGCCAACCGTAGAGCGCGGGTTGTGTGAGGTGGCTTTTTGTTCGATCGAAATCGCAGGTGAAAGACCCTCAATCACATCCACGTCTGGTTTTTCCATCAAGGACAAAAATTGACGGGCATAGGCCGAGAGTGATTCAACATAACGGCGCTGTCCCTCTGCGTAAATCGTATCAAATGCCAGCGATGATTTGCCGGAGCCCGAAAGCCCCGTAATCACGATCAGCTTGTCGCGGGGCAGATCCAGATCGATGCCCTTAAGATTGTGCGTACGAGCACCTCGAATGGTGATTTTTTCTAACACGGTTTACCTAAGTAAGTGGTCAAGCGCAAGGTGGTTAAGAGTGAGCCGTAGTGTCTAGTCGATAGTGCTAGACCACAATGTCCCGCAATCTTGAAAAGAATGCGTTGCCGATAAGTGAAAGCCCTTAAGTTTCTCTTATCTACGCCTCGAACAACCTGTTAATATACGTGTCTATCAGTCAAAGCGAAATCAAATTTTGAGCTGCAGAGACAATCTCTGTGATTTGAATGCATCGATGCAAAAAGCATCCAGCCTTTTTCTAGACTTCGCCTATATTTCGGCTTCGCGAATCATCATATAAAGCAGGTAAAACCGTGTCTAATTCGTTTAACGCTCTTGAGAAAAAATCAGTTGCAGCCCTCGCCAGCGTCTATGGTTTGCGTATGTACGGTTTATTTTTGCTGCTACCTGTTCTGGTAATACACGCCGAGCAATTGCAAGGTGCTACGCCAATGTTAATGGGTATCGCTTTAGGCGTGTATGGGATCACCCAGGCTATTTTTCAAATTCCTTTCGGCTTTTTGTCAGACAAGTTTGGCCGTAAACAGATGATTACAGTTGGTCTTGGCTTGTTTGTGATCGGCAGTTTAGTTGCAGCCATGGCCGACACCATTGAAGGTGTGATTTGGGGGCGAGCGATTCA
>CAZOIG010000482.1:0-8272 GCA_964579235.1 uncultured Gammaproteobacteria bacterium | reverse complement strand
CGCGAGCGCGCCGATAATGCCGCAAATACACGTCAAAGGCATAGTGCGGAACAGCCCGCCTAAGTCGGTACATTTAGAGTATCCGACCCGATAAATGACCACGCCAGCGCTCATAAACAATAAGGCTTTGTACACGATGTGCGCAAAAGCATGTGCTGCGGCGCCGTTTAGAGCTAACTCCGTGCCGATACCGACGGCGCACACCATGAATCCAACTTGGTTGACGATGGAGTAGGCCAAGATGCGGCGCGCATCGTTTTCAAGAAGGGCGTAGATAATGCCGTACATCACCATGTACAAGCCCACTCCAATCAAAATAGGCTCGCCAGGGAATAATAGAATCAGAGCCAATACCGCCGTTTTGGTAGTGAACGCTGACAAAAACACAGATCCGGTTGGGCTGGCTTCTGGGTAGGCGTCTGCCAACCATGCAGACACTGGCGGTGCGGCGGCGTTAATCAATATGCCGACCAAGATCATCCAGGTTGAAAAATCACTTGCCAGCATTGGACGCATATCAACTGAGCCGGTGGTCACAGCAATCCCGTCGATACCCACCTTGAGAATGATTCCACCCAGTAGGTGCATGATGGCATAGCGAATACCAGCGGCTCGTGAGTCGTCGGTTCCACCCGACCAGACTACAACGGTTGAGAAGATCGCCATGAACTCCCACCAGATGAACATGGAGATCAGATCGCCTGAAAAACATACGCCGATGGCTCCAGCCGCATAGGCTTGTGCTGCGGCGAGTTCAACGGTGCTAGCCTGTCTGAAAGCGTAAAGGCCGCCGCCAAACGCCATGAGGGCGAAGATCGTAGCGAATAAGCGCCTAACCGGGCTGCCTTCGACAGGCTCAATAACGTAGTCGATAAAGCCAAGTGTTGTGACCACACCATCCGGCACCTGCCAAATGGCCCATAGGGTAGCCAAAGGAGCCAACATAATCACTGCGGTGCGTAAATGCCCCCGAACTAAAGGAGTCAGCGCCGCACCCAGCACCATAAACAGAGCTGGAGGAAGGAAATCAATCATCGGACTGCTCTCCTTTGTAGTAGTTCTCGTTGCGCTTGAGAACCAAGCCAAGTGCTTTAGCCACTAGAACCATAGCAACACAGGCAAAGAAGCCATATACCGCGCCAAAGCCGAGCCAGCCGTCTATTTCGAAGTAACCTTTCATTGGCACGAATACTTGCGCCACCACCGTGAGTGCCAGCACAAACAAAGAAACGCCCCATAACCATTTGATGGTCTTGGGCCGAACTAACCAATGATCTGAATTTGAACTGTCATTCATGGGGTTGTCTGTACCAGTTGTGCTTCTAGAACCAATAGTGGTTCATTGAAGAAAAATAAAGCTAGGGTGAGCAATGCGGTGATCGATAAAGCCAGCACTGCTGCAAAAGGCGCCTCAGCGTGGTCGGTTTTGACTCCAACAGTCGCCGGGCTATTCGGCTCGCTTTCGCTGGCAAACCATGCCAAATAAATAATCGGTAAAAAGTAAGCCGCATTTAAAGCAGTACTGATGACGACCGTCGCAATAGCAACATAATTATCGGCCTCTAATGCGCCTGCTAAAATGTACCATTTAGAGACGAACCCACCTGTGGGTGGTACACCAATCATACTGAGTGCGCCAATCGTAAACGCCGTCATGGTCCATGGCATACGTCGACCGATTCCGCGAAGCTGAAATATTTCAGTTTTCTTGGACGCCACGTAGATAGCACCCGCCGCGAAGAATAGAGTAATTTTGCCAAAGCCATGCGCCACCATGTGCACCGCAGCCCCAATCTCCCCTAAAGGCTTGAGGGTGGCAGCCGCCATCAAAACGAACGACAACTGACCGATCGTAGAGTACGCCAACATGCGCTTTATATTGGTTTGCCTTAAAGCCACCAAGCTCGCCATGATTACGGTGAAGGCAGTCGCGTAAAGCATCCAACCGCCGCTGGGCTCGGCGAACAAGAAATCGATACCAAATATGTAGACAATGACTTTGGTTACTGCAAATACGCCTGCTTTAACCACCGCAACGGCGTGCAAAAGCGCGCTAACCGGTGTTGGTGCAACCATTGCGGCAGGTAGCCAACGGTGCACCGGCATAACGGCCGCTTTACCGATGCCAAAAACAAATAGGCCGAGCAGCAAGCCCACCGCGGGGCCTTGTAGCTTGCCTTCTAAAATACCACCTGTGGTAAAAGTCCCTGTACCCGCTGCGAAATACGTCCAAATGATGGCAGGTAATAGTAGGCCAATTGAGGTCGTGAGCAGAATTCCTAAATAAATCCGCGCCGAATCCACAGTCTTCTTGTCGCCCTTATGCGAAACCAGTGGATAAGTTGAAAGGGTTAATACCTCGTAGAACAAAAACAAGGTGAATAGGTTATCTGCAAAGGCAATACCCATTACCGCGCTTAGTGCAATGGCAAAGAAAATGTAGAACCGCGTTTGGTTTTTCTCGTTATTGCCACGCATGTAGCCAATTGAGTAGATCGAATTAACGATCCACAACAACGATGCCAAGGCGGCGAACATCATACCCAAAGGCTCAACCTTAAACGCAATGGCTATACCAGGTAATACTTCACTCACATGTAAATAAGGTCGCTCGCCCGCTAAGAGAGCTGGTAACAAGCCCCAAACCGTATACGCCAAAGCGGCTGCAGTAGTCAGAGTGACGCCTTCTCGAAGGTTGTCACTGATGCGCGATGCCAGAGCGATGCCTACAGCACCGAGCAGTGGGATAATTAACGCGAGTAATACTGCTGTGTTAGAACTCATTGCGCGTACCCCAATAAAATGGTTGCAGCATCCGATGCCAGAGTGGTGGCAACCTGAGGTGCTAGGCCAAAATAGATATTGGCCAAGGCGGCTAACCCCGTAAAGATCAACAGGCCAGCAGGTGCTTCATTAAATACGATTGCTCGATCAGCTGACGGCTCGCCAAAATAGGCTGCCTCGATTACTCGCCAAACATAAGCCATTGCCATCAAAGAGCTAATGATAATGATCGCAAACAGCATCCAACCGATGCTGCCTTGCTCTATCACTGCGGTCAGTAAGTACCACTTGCTGACGAACCCAGCCGTGCCAGGGACGCCCACTAAGCTCAAACCCGCAACAACAAATGCAGCCATGGTTAAAGGCATTTGTTTGGCGGCACCGCCAATATCTGCGAGCCTTAAACTGTTGAACTGAGTGGCTAAGGCAGCGATGGCTAAAAACAGGGTGCCCTTTGCCAAGCCATGATTGAACATGTGGACAATGCTGGCGGTTAAGCCTGCCGCACTAACCAAACTTGCACCCAATAAGATATAGCCAATTTGCGCAACAGACGAGTAGGCAAATAGTCGCTTTATGTTCTTTTCAAACAGCGCAGTGGTTGAGGCTAGCAAAATTGCTAAGACCGCGAGTGGCATTAAAAAGTAAGAGAACTGAAATTCGTGGTTGCCTAGATTCGGCTGAAAGACCAGAAAATCAAATCGGATTAGAAGATATAGCGATACCTTGGTCGCGCACGCCGCTAAAAACACCGTAACGATGTTGGGTGAGAACGTGTAGGCGTTGGGTAACCAAAGGTGTAATGGGAATACCGCGGCCTTTAGCGCTAGGCCAATTGTGATGAAACCAGCGGCCACCAAAATGGGTCGTAGATCGCTGACTTGCTGGAGGCGTTCTGCCATGTCAGCAAGGTTGAGTGTGCCCGTCATTAGGTAAATGAGACCAATGCCGATCAAGTAAAAAGTGGCGCCAACGGTACCCATGATCAGGTACTTAAAGACCGCCGGCAGAGCACGGCGATCGCGGCCACCTGCGATCAGGATGTAACTGGCGAGCGATGATATTTCCATAAAAACGAAAATATTAAACGCGTCAGCCGCAACCGGAATACCGACTAAACCAGCTAAAGCCAAAAGCCAAGCGGCGTAGAATAAAGGTTGTCGATCGGCCTCAATATCGGCGTCAAGGCTTTTACGCCCCGCCAGTAGCGCAATCGTTGAAGCGCCAGAAACAACGAGTAAAACCAGCGCCGCAAACGCGTCCACGCGAAGCTCAATACCGTAAGGGGCAGGCCAGCCACCCATTTGATAACTGAAAGTCTGGCCGTCCAATACGCCTGCCGTCATCATTAGAGCGATGGCAAAGGTAAAGATGCTCGCAGCCGTTGCAGTGGCCCATGCCAAGCCTTGCGGGCGTAGTAATAGAATCAAAGGCGCGCTAAGCATTGGTACTATGACCTGTAACGCGGGAAGGTGTACGCTCCAGTCAATCATGATCTGTCGAGCTCCTGAATTTCGTGCTCTTCAATTGAGTCATACTCTTCCTTGATTCTAACTACGATGCCCAAGCCCAGAGCCAAGGTTGAAATCCCCACAACAATAGCCGTCAAAATCAATACTTGAGGCAGAGGGTTGGAGAACACAGCGTCTTCCATACCTTTTTGAACAATCGGCGCAGTACCACCATCGATTTTGCCCATGGTTATATACAGTAAGAAAACTGCTGCTTGAAAAATTGATAAGCCGATCAGTTTTTTGATCAAATTTGACTTAGCTGTGACAGCGTAAAAGCCGATCATCAAGAGTACGGCAAATACCCAGAAGTGAAATAGCTCGAGTATTTCCATTACAGTCTTCTCCTGCTCGCAAATGCGTGAAAAATACTCAATAACACACCGGTCACGGTTATGCCGACTCCGGCCTCGATCACGATGATGCCAATGTGCTGGCCGGCGATAGGGTCACTGGCGAGTACTGAGTAGTCTAAAAAGTGACCACCCATTAACATGCTGGCAATGCCTACCGCACCGTAGAGCAAGGCACCGCCCGCCATCATGGCCGATAGAACCCATTGTGGAATGATTTCTAAAGCCTTAGCTTCGCCTTCTAACAAGGCGTACAAGATAATGGCAGCGGCAATAATTGCACCGGCTTGGAAACCGCCACCAGGGCCGAAATCACCATGAAACTGCACGTAAAGTCCAAATAAGAAAATAAATGGGATCAGCAGGCGTCCCACCACTTGCGGAATAAGGTAGTGGCGTAGACCCTCACCGAATTTAACGTTTTTTGTCGCGTCGAGCTTAGCTTGCGCTTCGCTGGCTTGTTCGCGTCTCGAGGGTTTGGCGCTGAATAAAAACAAAATGCCAATTCCAGCCGTAAAGACAACCAAAACTTCGCCCAATGTATCGTAGCCTCGGAAGCTAGCTAAAACGGCGGTCACGACGTTGGGTATATCAATATCGTTGGTGGTGGTGTCTAAGTAAAAGGGCGCAACGTGTTGCTGAACCGGGGCTTGTGCATCGCCAAAGCGAGGATTGCCGAACGACGCATAGATAAGAAATAGGGTGATCACTGAAACGATGCCCAAGGCCAACAGACGGCTGATGGGATTAGCCCGAGAGCGCTCGTGTTCACCAGTGAGGGTTAACGCACCTAAAAATAGAACTGTCGCAATGCCCGCACCAATTGCAGCTTCGGTGAGAGCCACATCAGCGGCGTCGAGTAAGAAAAAATTGGTGGCCATTAACAGGCTGAAAATTCCTGACAGAACAACAGCAACAAACAAATGCTGCGTTTGCACGATCGCCAAAGCTGTGATGACCATTAAAGTGAGGAGAAAGACTCCGAATACAACATCCATTTAGCTTCCCCCTTTAGAGTCTCTAAAAACGCGTTTGGCGTCATCATCGGTTGCGTCACAGGGCTCTACACCATCTAACAAGGCCGCACTGGCTAAAGCATTGGTGGCTGTTGGACTGGTCAATAATAAGAACAGCAAGATCATGGCTAGTTTAATAGCAGCTTGCGTCAGTCCGGCTTGCAGCATAATTCCTAGAATGACCATGATCGCGCCCATTGTGTCGGTAAGACTCGACGCGTGGATACGCGAGTACAAATCGGGCATGCGCAGTACTCCAACTCCGCCGATGAACACAAAAAAGCCGCCTAAGCTAAGCAGAATCCAACTGCCAATATCAAGAGCAAGTTCCATATCTAATCTTCCTCCTTGCGTTTAGAGCGTCTGCGAATGAACTCCAAGATTGCGAACACACCGATGAAATTGATCAACGCGTAAACTAGGGCCAAGTCTAGGAAATCAGGTCGCCCGAACAAGAAGGCAAACACAGAAAACAGCAGCACGGCCTTAGTTCCAAACATATTGGCGGCCAGCACCCGATCGTAAACACTGGGGCCCATCAGTGCACGCACTAAGGCCAAGGCCATAGTGATGAGGGTCGCGAAGGTGACTAGGTAATACATGTTCACGTTTGTCTCAGCGCGGTAACGCGTCTGTCCATTTCGCCAGCCACTAAGTCATCAGCTCCTTCTTTAGTAAGACAATGAACCTTTATGGTGCCTTTATAGAGGTCTAATGCGACCGTGCCTGGAGTCAAGGTGATTGAGTTGCCGAGGATAACTTGATCCACGGGGTGGTCTGAGGACGCTTTTATTTCAACGATTTGCGGGCTGATATTCAGCGTCGGGCTGATCACAATTCGTGTCACTTCCAGGCTCGAGCGCCAAATCTCCCGACCCAGCCAAGCCCAGTAAGCCACTAACCGTAAGCCGAATCTTAGGGCGTAGGCCTGATTGTTGAAGTAGCCCATGCGAAGTGTAATGTACACCGTTAACAGGCAAGAGAAAGCACCCAAGATGAGCAGCAAGGGCTTAAATATGCCTGACCATAGCAGCCAAGCAATTACCAAAACGATGAGCAGCAGTGCCGCCCGTTGGAGTCTTACCGCAGACCCCTTAGCGTTAGACTCTAAATTCATTTTTGGGTGTTTTTGAAATAATCATCTAGCCCGCCGTAGTACGGTTATTGTTGTTTTTTTTTGCGCGTTGCGTCTAAAGCAATATTAGCCGAAAAGACCGCGACCAATTTGATCCACCAACAAAAAAGTATAGCATCGCCCAATCTGCGACAAAAGATTGTGCTTTGCGCATTGAGAATACAAGACTCAGACGAAATTGTAATCGTGGTATTGTCGTAGTTAGGCGAAAATCCTAGGTGAAATCGACGCGCAGTCGGTATATTGCAACGGTTTTTTCCATTCGGGGCCAGCCGCCTGATAATAGGCTGGGTATTTCAGCATTCAGTCTACCCACTTTTTTACTAAACCTATGAGCGACTTCTCCTTTTCTTCATTGCCTTTATCGACATCCGTTGTCGAGAACTTAGAGTCTTTGGGCTTTAAATCGATGACTGCGATTCAGGCCAAAAGCCTACCCGCTATTTTGGATGGTCATGATGTATTGGCGCAAGGTCAAACAGGATCGGGCAAAACTGCTGCGTTTGCGTTAGGCGTGTTGACCAAGCTCGACACGGCAAGGTTTGATGTGCAGGCTCTAGTATTATGCCCAACCCGAGAATTAGCCGAACAGGTATCTGAAGAAATGAGGCGTATCGCGCGGAGCACGCCAAACGTCAAAATCGTAACCCTGTGTGGAGGTGTCGCGTTCAGACCACAAGCCAACTCACTTGAGCACGGTACTCACGTTGTGGTTGGTACGCCTGGCCGTATAGAAGATCACCTCGCCAAAGAAACGTTGAACCTCAACCATTTGACTACTTTGGTGTTGGATGAGGCAGATCGCATGTTAGATATGGGTTTTCAAAAAACCTTGGACACGATTATCGAGCAGGTGCCTAGTGCCCGACAGACGCTTTTATTCAGCGCCACGCTACCAGACTCTATCAAAAGCATCGCCAACAAAATATTGCGCACACCGTTGTCTATAGAAGTTGCACCAACTCAGGACTCGGTACGCGTAGAGCAACGGTTCTATGTTCTTGAAAACGAGAATGCTCGAATGGATGCACTCAAGTTACTCTTGTTGGATAACCCTGTTCCGGCGTGTGCGGTGTTTTGTAATACTCGTCAAGACACACAAAAGGTCGCGGGCGCACTCAAAAGCGCTGGCTTTAGTGCTGCGGCTTTGCATGGCGATATGGAACAAGTCGATCGCGATCAAACTTTGATTCGCTTCTCAAATCAAAGTATTTCGATCTTAGTCGCCACCGACGTCGCGGCGCGCGGCTTGGATATCGCTTCATTAGATTTAGTTATCAACTTCGACCTACCTCGTGAGATCGACGTTTACACTCATCGAATCGGACGTACCGCACGGGCTGGGGCAAAAGGTTTAGCGTGCTCTTTGTTGGTGGAAGCCGAACGATTTAGGCTAGACCGTATTGCAGCCGTGGGGCAAGCGGTACAAGAGGCAGTGCTCCCGCCACCCGAGCTTTTGCGGAACCCACCATT
>CAZOIG010000481.1:0-5381 GCA_964579235.1 uncultured Gammaproteobacteria bacterium | reverse complement strand
CTTGAGTCCGCGCATTTCACACGCAAATCTGCAGCCGGTACGGCGCGCAAGTATGGTTTGCATACGGATTCATCGCATCGCTATGAGCGTGGTGTGGATCCGCTGTTACCCGCTGCTGCGATGGAGCGAGCGACTGAGCTCGTGTTGGAGATTTGTGGCGGCGTCGCCGGTGCGGTTGCCGGCACAGCGCCCGCACCAGAGGCTGTCACCAAAGCAGCCGTTGCCGTTCGCTTTGAGCGTTTAGAGCGCTTGTTAGGCATGGCTTTGGATCGAGCTGAAGTAACATCGATCCTTAAGCGAGTAAGCGAACAAGTTGAAGACACCGCCGACGGCTGGCGTATTACGCCGCCAACTTATCGCTTTGATATTGAATACGAAGCTGATCTAGTGGAAGAGGTGGCGCGTGTTAAGGGTTACGACAACATACCGACCAACATTCCCAATATTGCGCCACGCAGTCAGGTGGCGTCTGAGGACGCTGTTGCGGAACGACGTTTGCGCAACGCTTTGGTGGCGCGCGATTTCTTTGAAAGCATTAGCTATAGTTTTGTTGCCCCGAGCGAGCTGAGTGCGTTTGGCGATGAGCAGGCGGTAAAAGTAGCTAACCCCTTGGCCGATAATATGTCGGTTATGCGTACGACCTTGCTACCCGGCTTGCTCAAAACCGCTCAGTTTAATTTGAATCGTCAAAAAGAGCGGATCAGAGTGTTTGAGATGGGCGCAAGCTATCATCTGGCTGAGAATGGTTTCAAAGAAGTACAGCGTATGGCCGCGCTTGTCTGTGGGCCGCGTTACCCCATCCAGTGGGGCTTGGATCACGGGCAGTCCGTTGACTTTTACGACTTGAAGGGCGACCTTGAATCTCTGCTTGATTTAACTGGCTGTTCGGATGATTTTGAGTTCGTTAAAGCCACCTACGAGGGTTTGCACCCAGGGCAATCGGCCGAGATTCGTCGACGCTCGAGTGGTGCGGTGGTCGGTCGAATCGCCAAGTTGCATCCGGCTGTAGAAAAGCAGTGGGATCTGGATTCCGGCGCTTACGTATTCGAGTTAGATGTTGATGCGTGTTTCCGAGCTGATCTTCCTCAGTTTGCGGGTGTTTCTAAGTTCCCCGATTCAAAACGTGATTTATCCGTTGTTGTGGATGAGAGCGTGATCATCGCGA
This sequence comes from uncultured Gammaproteobacteria bacterium, assembly GCA_964579235.1. GTDB lineage: Bacteria > Pseudomonadota > Gammaproteobacteria > Arenicellales > Arenicellaceae > Arenicella. The sequence goes on along the minus strand of CAZOIG010000481.1, from coordinate 4,216 downwards.
ATATGCTCTCAGCTGTAAGAGAAGCGGTTGGCGAGCAGTTGGTCGATCTCGCCTTGTTTGATGTTTACAAGGGTGAGGGCGTGGAGCCGGGCAAGCAAAGTGTTTCAATTAAGCTAACGCTAGGTGAGCAAGACAGAACCCTAACCGACGACGAGAGCCAAGCGGCTATGACGGCTGCTCTAGCTGTTTTGACCGAACAATATTCAGCAACCTTGCGATGATTTAAAACCCTTTAGCAGGGCAGTGGACTATTATTAGCGAATAAAATCGCCAAAGAAGCGATAACCTTATCGGATGTGGTTGCGAGCGATCGCAAATCTGATTATAAAGAACTATGCAAAAGAAGAGCTGGGCGAATTGTGACTCAGCTGTTTTTGATAGCAAACCAGAGAGAGGAACGTATTACCATGGCAATTACTAAAGCAGACCTTGCCCTAACCCTGCATGCTGAGATTGGCTTAAATAAGCGTGAGTCGAAAGAATTTGTCGAAGAGTTCTTTGAGGCGATCAAATCTTCTTTGCAAAATGGCAACGCAGTGAAGTTGTCAGGCTTTGGTAACTTTGGTTTACGAGACAAGCCCTCTCGGCCAGGGCGCAACCCTAAAACTGGCGAAGAGATTCCGATTTCGGCACGGCGTGTAGTGACGTTTAAGGCCAGTCAAAAGCTTAAAGAGTCGATTGATCAAAATTCGCAGCAATTGCGATCTCAATTGGGAATTGACAGCTGATTGTGTGACGAAAGCTATAAAAATTCTTCAACATTCGCCTATCTTACTGAATTAAAAGCCTATTTTTGCTTTAATTTGCCATGCAAGAACCCTCGCTTGCTGGTAGACTCTGGGCATTCAAGACACGCTTTCACACAAAGCAAAAGGGTAGACTAGATAAATGCTTGATCCAGGGGATAACTCAACCTTACCGCCAATTCCAAGTAAGCGATATTTCACTATTGGTGAAGTGAGCGAGCTGTGCGCCGTGAAACCACACGTCTTGCGGTATTGGGAACAAGAATTTTCTCAGCTTAACCCAGTTAAACGACGGGGCAATCGTCGTTATTATCAACGACACGAAGTTCAGCTTATTCGACGGATACGTACCCTTTTATACATCGAAGGCTTTACGATCAGTGGTGCTAAGAATCAAATCGAAGCCGAAGCCGCTGGCGATCAAGACGCAACCACACCTGTGCGTAAGAAGATGGTCGAAGAGTTGATTCATGAAATCGACGAAGTCGTTGCTATTCTTTCTGAATAGCTTAAAATCCGCCTTCAGTTCGGGGTGTAGCGCAGCCTGGTAGCGCACCGCAATGGGGTTGCGGTGGTCGGAGGTTCAAATCCTCTCACCCCGACCATTTCACACAGATCTACTTTGTTGAAATTCTCTCACTTTTCTCTCGAAATTCTTAGCCATCAAGTTTTGTCTTGGTCGGCATCAACTTTGCTTGGGCGATCGTCTTCCGCGTTACTATGCGTGCGTGGCGAGCGGGTTACCCAGTTCTGTCGGCATGATTACAGGCTGTCAGGCTTGGGAGTTGAAGGCTAGTCATGTTCAAAGAGCCGCTTTCTCAGGATCGCCGTCAAGGTATCGGAATGACTTCGGAGCGCACTCGATTGCGCATGATTGAAGAGATACGCGAGCTGGGCATTAAAGACTTATCTGTACTGCACGTCATGTCCAAGCTGCCTCGACACGTTTTTGTTGATGAGGCCTTCGCAAGTCGAGCGTATGAAAACACCGCCTTACCGATTGGGCATGGTCAGACTATCTCGCAACCTTATACCGTTGCGCTCATGACCCAAACATTGCTCAATAAACCGCGCAAGCACATCTTGGAGATTGGCAGTGGCTGTGGTTATCAAACGGCCGTTTTATCACAATTGGTTGAGTCAATTATTTCAATTGAGTGCATTCTCAAGCTGCATCGCACCGCACGTGATACCGCATATGATCTTGGAATTCGTAACGTAAAGTTTCGCCATGGCGACGGTTTTAGCGGGGCGCAAGAGTTCGCTCCATTTGACGGGATTATTGCCGCTGCTGTATCGGATGACATTCCCGATGAATTGATCGAGCAGCTCGCTGAGGGCGGTCGCATTGTAATGCCCGTGAGTAAAAACGGATCGCAGTGGTTAGTGGTAGCCGACAAAATTAATGGTCAAATCGTATCGCATGATCTAGAAGCGGTGCGCTTCGTGCCTCGTCTGAGCGGTTTGTACTGACAACAACCTCTTCAAAAAAACAATGAAATTATTTGAACCGATCTATACCGCGATTCTGACTTGGGCGAAGCACAAACACGCTGAGCGTTACTTAGCGGGCGTAAGCTTTGCTGAGTCGTCGTTTTTCCCAATCCCGGTCGATGTGATGCTTGCACCTATGGTGTTGGCTCAGCCTGCAAAGGCTTGGCGGTTGGCGACTATTGCAACAGTGACCTCTGCTCTAGGAGGCTTGTTCGGTTACGTAATTGGCGCGTACTTTTTTGATTTGTACGGCGTGATGATGCTGGACTATTTTGATGCACACGAGGCGTTTGCAGGTGCTCAGGAGTCGTACAAGGAGTACGGGATGTTCATCGTACTGATCGCGGCTTTTACTCCGCTGCCCTACAAAATTTTCACCATTGCGTCGGGGGTGCTGGGAATTGCCGTGATCCCGTTTTTGATTATGTCAATGATTGGACGCGGAGCTCGCTTCTTCTTGGTAGCAGGACTGATTAAACTTGGCGGTGACCGTCTAGAAGAGACCCTTCATAAAAAGGTTGAGCTGATCGGTTGGCTTACCTTATTGGCGATAGTTGTGGCGGTATTCGTTTACATGCTGCTCAACCCCTAAATTACTTTTTTTGGATTAAGCTAAGAGAAGAGATTCGTGCTCCAAATAGTGCTTCGATACACAGTCTGTCTGAGTCTGGTAGTGATGCTCAGCGCTTGCGCTAAGCCTCCTAAGGCGAGTGTCGAAGAGCGCGCAACCCTGGCTAACCAACCGGTTATCGTGCATCAAGATGGCAAACGCGTCGCGCTTTCGGGTGACAGTCTAGATGGCGAACCTCGCGACGCAACCTCACGCGCCAGCGCACCGCGATATAACAACGTTCACATTGTTCGCCCGCAAGAAACCCTGTACTCCATAGCGTTTGCTAGGCAACTCGCGGTAAATGACTTAGTGTGTTGGAATCAAATTAGGGACATCCGACGCCTGCAGATCGGTCAAGAGCTGGTCTTGGTTAAACCAACTGCCAATATACAGTGCCCAGACCAGCCTGTATCAACACCAGGGGCGGCGGCTAAACCACCCGCTGGTTCGGCTGGTTCTGATAGTCGCATAAGCAGTTCAACAATGAGCCGTGGCTCGTCGCGTCAAACGCAGGCCAAAGCCAAACAAAACACTAAGCCAAAGCCTGACGCGACACCTAAAACAGTCAGTTGGCAGTGGCCGTTAGAAGGCCGCTTGTTGGAACGATATTCTACTTCCGCTCGTCGCCAAGGCATTGTTATAGCCAGCCCTAAAGCATCGCCTATAAAAGCGGCGGCCAGCGGTACCGTGGTCTATCACGGTAATGCCCTCAAAGGATATGGCAACCTGCTCATTGTTAATCACGCTAACGGTTATTTGAGCGCTTACGCCCATACCCAAGAGATACTAGTGAAAGAGGGTCAGAACGTACGCGCTGCAGAGGTTATCGCAACCTCTGGTGTGGACAATAACAACCGCGCGGCATTGCACTTTCAGATTCGCAAAGATGGTAACCCAATCGACCCACTCGGGCTGCTTAAGTAGCGGAGTTTTGGCCAAAAGGCCTGTTTTCTAAGTGCTCGCCATGCTGCTGCAAGTATTGATTGGGTTTTTGCTCGGCATTGCTGAAAAAAGTACACATTTAGAACAAATACTCGACGACATTCACTACAATAAACCCCTTATGCGCTTCCTACGGGCTTAGTAGGAATCAATACCTGACAAATACCTTAACCAGCACCACCAAAGCGTGGCAGTAGAGAGCAGCATTGTGGCTATAGAGCAGTTTCCCAGAATAAGTCGGCTTCCGCATTATGTGTTTAATATCGTCGGTGAGCTGAAAGCCGCAGCCCGTGCGCGCGGAGAGGACATTATTGATTTTGGGATGGGCAACCCAGACCAAGCTACGCCACAACCGATAGTAGATAAACTTTGCGAGGCGGCGCAAAGAGGCAATACGCACCGGTATTCGGTGTCTCGAGGC
>CAZOIG010000480.1:0-2783 GCA_964579235.1 uncultured Gammaproteobacteria bacterium | reverse complement strand
CGGTTTGGGCAGAAATGCCTGGGCTATTAATATCGTTATTATTTCTCTCCCAAGCAACTGCGCGTACGACCATAGGGTTCGCAACATTGATATTACTAATATTTGGGGCAACAGCGCTAATCCCATCTTCTTGATTTCTAGCGCTATCAACGATTGGGGCTGCCGTATCGACACCCCTATAAACTACTATGGCTCCAATAACGCCACGATCAGTTAAAACGTTAAAAGTGTAACTCGAACCACCGATGTCAGCGCCAGCAGCAACCTTGTAAAACACCGCGTTTGCAACTCTCCCATCATTGTCATCATGATTCTCCTCAAAGATACGTGTCCATCCACCAGGATCAGCAATATTCGCTGCATCGGATCGGCGCATGGCTATATAGGCCATCAACAAGTCTCCGTCTTGAACCGTAACGGGTGTAGAAATTGTCAAGGTATTTACATCGTCATTATCGGCGGATCCAACTCCTTCAAAGGTGATTTGAGCGTGTACGGGCAATGCAAATGAAAACAATGCCACTAGATAAAATCCGATAAGCTTCTTTAAAAAATTCATTCTCACAGTCGAAGAGCTTTACGATTTTTTCTTTGACTCGCCATTTTGGAGACTCAATAACGGAATATTCTGTTTTGGAGAACTCTTCATGTCTTACTCCACTCGGGTGGTGATAACCACCGAATCGGTTTCATTTCTCTCGAGCTCTCCGATTTCACAGATCACGTCACGTGTCCCTGAAAATGGCTGTGAACAAGCACAATTATTGAGACCGCTAGGATTACAAAATTGCCCATCAGGGTACTCAGTTGCAATCCAAGTTAATCCTTCAGGAATCCTGTCCGAAAGCACTACATTGTTTGCTGACGCCGCGCTGCCATTATCGTGTTTTACCGTTAAGGTGTACGTGAGCAGCTCGCCGCGTCGAACCGGATCAGGCGAAGCAACTTTGGTAGTGAGAAGTTCGGGAGCGGCAGGCTCGCAAAATTCAACATTGGATATAAAAATCCTTTGTGATACGGGGTTATTTTGAGCTCCAGATCCAGACGTATAGGTGAACTCAAACGAGTCTAGTGGACCATCCCAACTAACAGTGAACTGGCAGTTTGGGTAATATCGCCCACTTGTTGTGTCGGTTGTATTAGTGCAATTGTCAATATTGGCATCGACGGTCGCGTTACCGTTGGTCACAGTAAAATTGGTATTCAGATCCTCACCAGCAGGAACTCTAAGAATGTTAGGAGCTGGATTAAATGTGAGCACATCGTCCCAACCATTATTAGAAGCCGCGGATCCTCCAACGTCAATATCAAACAGTGTGTATTCAAGCCGAGCAACCTTGATCGGAACCAGACTCGCTGAACTAGTCAAACTACTGATTTCACCTGTTGTAAACGGTTGGTCGTTAGCGCTATTCCAGTTTTCGTAAGTTTTCACGCTAATGCGAGTCGCGCAGCTATTATTCGCCCAGTCAACGCGCAAGGTCAGGGGGTTGTTCCCACCTCCAAAAGGATTGTTACCACCCTCTCCAGTATAGTAAGCGTCTGGAAAAACTTCGCGTATTGTGCTGTTAATACAACCCGTGGCACCGGCACCTGGGTTGCCGGGTGGAATATTGACCTGTATCCCGAAAATAATCCTTAGTGAATCTGACGGAAAGAACTGCTCAGTCAATACTTGTCCGCCACCGCCGTCCAAGTTGGTGTCGTTAGACGTGGCCCACACTTCATCAAAGACCAAACTCTCGCCAACAGAAAACGAGTCAAAGCCACAATCGACCGCATCAAATTGCGCCATGGCGCTGGTAAACACCATGCTTGATGCGAATGCCAATGCAGTTAATGAGGCCGGCTTTACGAAACTGTTTCTTGTTTTCATGTTGTTTACTTGTGCTAGAAAAACTCTAAAAAAATCTAAAAGGGGTGATGTCGGAGTAACTATCGACACTCGATCACATTAGCAATGGGACCCGAGGTATCGGCGGTGCACTCGTTGTTCGTGTTTAAACTAAGGTAAGCGAATAATTTGCGATCATTGTCTAGTCGAGAGGGTACACAAGAAAGCGCTTCATTTATGCGCTTCTAGCTACCGACAAACAGACCGCTGTATCGCCAACACTACCTAGCTAACACTACTTTAATTGTTTATGGCTTCACTTAAGGCTACCCAAAACCTAGAGTGAAACTGAATCTTTAAATGCCAATACACGACTTTCTGGAACATTGGACTTATCTACAATGAGCCCAAAAAGCGTATATACATCAATGAATTATAGGAGGTATTTAAGATACTTCCTATATGTACAGCAAAATCTTAACAGTTGTTGACACTAGAGACACCTTGAACGCGTCAATTCACTGAAAAAATGCAGGAATACGAGACAATCGTGGAGTAAATTCGCAGGGTTTTTGATCAAAATGCCCAACAATGTCCAGAAATAGACAGTATTGGTGCTTACTTACTCCACTTATCTATAGGTGTTCGAGCGCCTCTTGAGTCGAGCGTTAAACTACCGTCAGAGACTTGGCGACCTCCGACGACTGGGGTGGCGGTCAAGATTACGCAAGTCTGAAGGTTAGAACCTTGGCAAGCTGCGCCATCAATACTGTAAAGCCCGTTAGCGGAGATCACCGGATCGGCGCCGTAGCCTAGCTGCGTCATATTGGTGGTGTAAGTTCGATTGCGTGTGTTAAAGCGTTCTTGCTGAAACATCACATCGGTCAGCATGTCTTTCGCGTCGGCGCGATTGGTGCGAGTAATGTATTCAGAATAACTCGGTAATGCG
>CAZOIG010000479.1:0-3184 GCA_964579235.1 uncultured Gammaproteobacteria bacterium | reverse complement strand
ATTACCCCCATAACAGTGAGTAAGGCAAAACCTGAAGATCGCTGTATCGATTTCATTGCAGCTTGAAGAGCCAATACTCAGTGCTTTGCTCACTTAAGACAGAGTCCGCGAGACTGACGCCCCCAGAGACTTCAAAATTAGTTGCTGGACCCCAGCTTAATCGAATTGCGACCGGCTGAGATAGTGCTTGAGTTTGACCCGTATTGTTTGGCGAGCGAGCCACTTGATCTTTGGCGTAGACGGCAACGAACCTTAATTCTGCGAATCCGTCTAACAACTTGATGCCGCCTTTAGCTTGCCCATCAAACTGCCACAACTCATCGCTCACTATTTCAAAACGAACGGATTTCTTGCCTAGGGACCATGGAGTAACCGCTGAGCTGAGGTTAATCTCGACCACACTTTCCTCGACTCGTACGTCACCTTGTGCACTGAGCGCATTCCGCAGTTCGCGATAAGCCGTACGCCTTTGGTTTTGTTGCTCTATCGAGCCCAACACGCGCGATTGAACATTCAGGCTTGTACTCAACATCTGATAGCCAAGTGCCGAGGTCGCGGTGAATACAAGCAGCGCCACCAACAGCTCAATGAGTGTAAAACCTTGATTAACGTGGACGTGGCGCATTTGGGGTCGCCGAGGGCTATTCATAGTGAACCCTCCATAGGCGCATCCGCGGGGAGGTTGGTGCTGGGGCGAGCCAACACCAGCGAGTGCAGTGTAAGTTGACGGGAGCCTTGCTCCAAACTCACCGCCAGATCTACACGCAAGGGTTTGACCTTGGTCGTAGGCACGCTGATGGTCGGAGCTAAATCCGCTAACTGGAGTTCAGTGACATTTAACACCCACGGAAACCGCCTGCTCTGACCCGCGACGCTATAAACCCCTTCGCGTTGGACTGATTCGCCCGCCTCCAACGCAATCTCAATCTCCGCGATGTGTCGGTCAGCCAAGAGGCTCACTGTTTGTAGCTCTAGCGCAGATGAATTGTCGTTTAAGACCTTAGTGCTGAAGCTGGCAATACTCATGAGTCCGAGTCCAAACACACTCAGTGCCACCATCACCTCAAGCAAAGAAAACCCGGACGATAATGGCGCTGATCGTCGCACTCGATGTTTAAGAACCGATTGACGCATTCCAAACTTAAACAGCAAAATTACCCATTGATTGGATAGTTGAGAAAACGGTGAAAATAACGAAACCGACCACCACACCCATCAACACGATAAGACATGGCTCTAACACTGTGATCAATCGCTGGGTTCTAAGGGCGTAGTCGCGTTGTAAACGCTCCGCTAAAACCTGAAGCGCATCGCCCAGCTGACCGCTTTTCTCGCCACTTTCAATGCTGTGCGAGTAGTAGGTAGCCAACTCAGGAAACGCACGAATCGCTGTTGAAAAGGACTGCCCCTCGCGAAGCATCTCAACAGCTCTTTGCACTTTAGTTCTTTGGCCTGGCGCGCTAAACACTTCAGCCGCGATTACCGTGGCATCGATTTGCGTCAGACCGGCGTTTAGCAAACTCGCTAAGCTAGAACTAAAACGCGAAAACTCGAGCTGCTGCGAGAGTTGTCTGATTACTGGAATGCGGGAGAGCAAAGCCTTAATTCTCGCTCTAGTGTGCAAACTTTTTTCGAACACAAAAAGTAGCAATATCGAGAAGACTAAACTAACGAGAATTGTTTGCCCCCAAGAATCGAAAAAACGACCGGCGGACATTAAAAATCTGGCGCTGCTCGATAGCTCACCACTGAAGGCCGTAAACAGACCCGACAACTGCGGCAAGATAAACACCATCAGCACTAAAAGGCTGAGCATAGTCACCACCACCAAAACAGTGGGGTAAACCAGCGCTGAGCCAACGCGCTCGTTTAAGTCTTGATCTCTTTCTAACTGTTTTTGCAACTCGGTGAACGCGGATAGTAGTTCACCCGAAGCCTCGCCGCTCTTCACCATACTTACAAAATATGACTCAAAATATTTTGGATAAGACGCAAGCGATTCACTTAAGGGTTCGCCTTGACGCACTTTAGCTCTGATAGAGGCCAAAGCGTGGCTAAAGCCGTCGGTGCCTTCACGCAAACCCTTAGCTTTAGACGATAGCCTTGAATCGAGCATGACCCCCAACGCCGAGTCGAGATCCGAGCCCGACTTTAAGAGCATCGTTAAATCTTGGCAAAACGATATTTGCAGCTCGGTCCTTTTCATATTGATCAATGTCTACCTTGGAGCACGCGCACTTAAGACTCCGACAGGGAGTCTCTGCTGTCTCCCAGCACTCGATAAATCTCTCCGCTGTCAACTACACCAAGGTCGCGTAAACGAAAGGCATCATCTCTGATCGTCGTACCCGACAAAAGGTGCTGGGGCCAATCAATTTTGGACCACGCATCAGCGTCTAATTTGGACAACTTCTGTAAGTCATTAAACGCAATAAGCTCAGCCACGACGCGGCGTCCAGAATGACGACTACCCAAACAATCTGGACACAGCTCCTGCCCCGAGAGGCTCGCTGCGGGTTGGTCTGCGCAAGTGCTGCAACGTACCCTTACCAAGCGCTGAGCCAACACCGAGCGCACGGTTGCGGCTTGTAAATAGTCGGCTAAACCCAGATTCCTCAATCGGGCGAATGCAGTTGCCGCATCTGAGGTATGCAAGGTGGCTAAGACAAGATGACCGGTCAGCGCGGCCTGAGCTGCCAGTTTCGCGGTCTCGGCATCGCGAATTTCCCCAACCATGATCACGTCTGGATCCTGACGCAAAACTGAACGCAGCGCGTCAGCAAAGCCCAGCCCAAATTCACTATCAACCTGTATTTGATTAACTCCAGCGAGCTGCATTTCCACCGGATCCTCAATGCTGACTAGCTTTAACTCACTCTGATTAAGGCTGTTTAAAAGCGCATACAGAGTGGTTGATTTACCACTGCCCGTGGGGCCCGTGACGAGCACCATTCCCTGTTGCGCGGTGATCGCCAAGGTTAGCTGCTCAACCACCGAAGGAGCGAAGCCCAACTGTGATAATCCTTTGTGGGCTTCGTTTGAATCCAGCAAACGCAACACCACACTCTCGCCTTGGTGTAGTGGTAGGGTCGATACACGTAAGTCAACAACTCGACCATCGGCGGGAATTTGAAAGCGCCCGTTTTGGGCTAGGCGCTTTTGCGCAACATCAAGCTTGGCCATC
>CAZOIG010000478.1:0-8502 GCA_964579235.1 uncultured Gammaproteobacteria bacterium | reverse complement strand
AAATAATATCCAAGCACCCGCCGTTACAGGCAGTGAAGACTTTGAACGGCACCTGCGGGTACAGGTCAATACCTTAGAACAAATGGCGATAGCACTTCCAGCGATGTGGATGTGCGCCTACACATTTAGCGCGCAAGTTGCAGCAGCACTGGGGTTGATTTATCTGGCCGGTAGAGTGGTCTACGCTTTAGCCTACGTAAAGGATCCTTCTACTCGAGGCAAAGGCATGATGATCGGTTTCTTGGCCTACATCGCGATGCTCGGATGTGCTCTGTATGGCGCTTTTTTTGGGGCAATGGGCTAGAGCTAGGGCTAGTCCAGGATCTAGTGCTAATTCATTAGACCCCTAAGTCAATACGGGTCATAGGGCTAAACTAGACGCTCTATGACCCAGCGGCCTAAAGCTATAGAGTGGGCAACAAATGTGTCTGCCTGCAAGCCAACACTAGTTATTATTTGCTTCCCAAAATCTCAGAAATTCCTGTAAATGCTCAGCGCCCTCTTCGAGCAATTCCTTCAGCGCCTCGTGCTCACGCGCAATGTCCGCACTTGATAAGTGCCCTCGCATAAACAACCACTGCAAATAGACCAGATAAGTATTGAGCGCGTCTGTCTCACAATAATCGCGAATTCCCTTAAGGTTACCCCCAACGAACTCATCCCATACCTTCGCCCCACTCATACCCATTTTACCGGGCAAGCCGAGCATTACTGCAATGTCGTCTAAGGGCGCGAAAGCTCGATTATTGTAGCCCGCAATAACGTCCATCAAATCGGTGTGGCGCAAATGAAACCGCCCGATGTAGTTGTTCCACTTAAAGCTCTGGTCGTCGTCACCTAAGTCCCAGTAGCGCGGCGCTTGAACGTTGTTCAGGAGGGCTCGGTAATGCAATACAGGCAGATCAAAACCGCTGCCGTTCCACGTCACCAAGGTAGGTGTATGTTTGTCGATACCCGCGAAAAAATTAGCAACTACCTCGGCTTCGGTGCTGTCTAAGTCTCCGATTGTCCAAACCGACAACTGGTCTTTTTGCGTATTTCGATATACCGCTGAAATCGCCACCACTTTCTGCAAGTGAGCAGGTAGAAAATCTGAACCGGTTTTCTCTCGTCGCTTAGCAAACATTGCTTCGGCGACTTCAGTATCACTTAAGGATTCCGGCAGCTCATAGAGTTTGCGCCCACCATCACAATCGGGAATAGTTTCGATATCGAAAGCCAGTACGTTCATTAGGAATACACCCCAGTGGACAGATAACGGTCGCCGCGATCGCACACGATCGAGACAATCGTTGCAGTTTGTTTGGCGGCTTCTAACTCAGCCGCAACCCCAAGAGCTACATGCATCGCGCCGCCTGACGACACGCCCGCAAAAATACCTTCTTCAGTGGCCAAGCGACGCATCATTTTTTCGGCGTCGGTTTGATTCACATCAATGGTGCGATCCACTCGTTTGGCATCGAAAATTTTCGGTAAATACTCCACCGGCCAGCGCCGTATACCGGGTATTTGAGACTCGCCCTCGGGCTGTACTCCAATAATTTGCACTTCAGGATTTTGTTCTTTCAAATACTTTGACACCCCCATAATTGTACCGGTGGTGCCCATCGAGCTAATGAAGTGAGTGACCTCACCCGCTGTATCGCGCCAGATTTCTGGCCCAGTCGACTCATAATGTGCGTTCCAGTTATCCTCGTTAGAGAACTGGTCGAGCACCCGCCCCTCGCCATCCGCTTGCATTTTTAGAGCGGTGTCGCGCGCGAGCTCCATTCCACCAGCTGCTTGAGACACGGAAATTATTTCAGCACCAAATGCGCGCATCGACGCTCTACGCTCCTCGCTCATATTGTCGGGCATGAGTAATACCATTCGATACCCTTTCATAGCGGCGGCCATGGCAAGGGCGATACCTGTATTGCCGCTGGTCGCTTCAATCAAGGTGTCGCCAGGCTTGATTTCACCGCGCGCCTCAGCTTTGGCAATCATGTTTAAAGCCGGACGATCTTTCACCGAGCCCGCGGGATTATTACCCTCTAGTTTGCCTAAAACAGTCACGTAGTCACCCGACCAAAGACGTTGAATTTGGGCTAAAGGCGTATTGCCTACGAGGTCTTCTAAACGGTTATAAGTCATTGAAATTATTTACTTATTGTTCTTCTAATACTGGGTTCAGAGATTAAAAAAAGGAAGTGCAAGTTAAGATGATTAACCCGCACTTCCCATTTAATTAGCGACACATCTGCGCCTTCTTAAGCGAGGAGGTCTCGTCGAACAAGCGCGGCGTCAATGGCCCATGCCTTGCCACCAACGCTTGCTTGATATTTGCTCGAAAACAATCGATGACTGATTATTCGCTACCAAACGACATCAGAAATTGAACCACATACCAGAACATCAATGCGATTGAAGCAAACAACGTCAGCGACGCAGCGACGTGTTGATCTTCTCGATAGTGATTCATCACATTGGATGTGTCGTATAACACACAGCCGCCCGCGAATAAGATCATCACCGCAGAGAAGTACGTACCCAACTGTATGCCAAACAAAATTGCGCACGCGATTACGCCAAGCGCGATCATTCCACCGATGGCAAGCGCTGGACCCATAAATGAGAAATCTTTGCGCGTAGTGAACACAATCAAGGTCAACGCAGTCACCAGAGCTCCAGTAATCACGGCCGCGTTTTCAAGCACGCCGGGCGCAAAAGTCACCGCCATATGCATCAGTGGCAAAAAGATCAAGGCTTGCGCGACCACATACAAGGCAAGGCCTGCATATTGCAAGTCGCGCGAAGCACCACTCTGTGCCCAACGGTTTGCGAGGATGCCCACACCCATGAAGGCGCCGAGCACGATTAACCAACTAAACGGCGATTGCCGTATTAAGTTAAATGCGACCTCACCCCACCCCAGAGACAGAAAGTAAGATTCCAGAACAGCGAGTGCGGCTAGAGAGCCCGCTACATGAGCATAGGTCTTGCGAATAAAACCCGCTCTTTTCTCACCCGGTAATTCATTAACAACCGCGCCAGACGCGACATTCAGGTAACTCATTTTTTAAACCTCATTCACGTTAAAATTTGATATTTAAGACTATCACGCAGATGCGTGATTTGAATCAAAAAAGCCTTGTACTCTAAAACTACTGTAATGCTATATGGTTAATTATCAACTGCAGATTGTTAGACCCACGAAATTCATTCACATCCAATCGGTAGACCGCCTGAATATCACCGGTGGGCAACTCCGAGTGTTTTTCGAGATACCCAAAACAAATAGCATCGACCAGCTGCTCCCCGCCTTTTGGTTGCAAGCTCATTTTTAGATGTGTCTCACCCACTACTCTTGCTTCTCGTACGGTAAATAAACCGTCGAACACCGGTTCAGGAAACTGTTGACCCCAAGGTGAACATTGCCGCAATTGTTCGGCTACATCGATAGAAAAATCCGCGGCGCTCAGTTCACCATCGCTAAGAATTCGGTGGGTCCAATCATGCCCAGCGCAGAAATCCCGCATCACTGATGGCATGCGCTCTTTGAATATCTCAATTTTGGCCTGCTCAAGACTAAAACCGGCAGCCATAGCGTGACCACCGTATTTCTTGAGTACCTTGGGATGAAGTGCATCGAATCTAGCCAGTAAATCGCGAATATGAATACCTGCAACACTGCGTGCCGAGCCTTTCCATTCATTGTCTTGGTCGCCGGGCGCCATGGCGATAACCGGTCTTTGCGTGCGCTCTTTAATACGCGATGCCACCAAACCAATGACCCCCTGATGCCATGTTGGATCAGACAAGATATACAACTCGGGGCTAGCCGACTCCTCAATGTGCACCGCATCAACCGCAACCAGTGCTTCTTCTTGCATGCCCTTTTCAACCGAGCGCCTTTGATAGTTCAACGCATCCAGTTGCTCTGCGAGCTCCCGCGCGCGCGCTTCGTCATCGCAGAGTAAACACTCAATACCAACTGACATGTCGTCTAAACGACCTGCGGCATTCAAACGGGGTCCTAAAGCGAAGCCTAAGTCGGAGGCGCTGATTCGACCAATAGTCCGTTTGGCCACCGTAAGCAAAGCGTTAATCCCGGCACACGCTTGACCCTGATTGATTCGATTCAGACCTTGATGCACCAATACGCGATTATTGTGATCCAGCGGCACAACGTCTGCGACCGTTCCCAGCGCGACTATGTCCAACAACTGCGACATATTGGGTTCAGACTGACCACTAGACTGAAACCACTGCATCGCACGCAGCTTTGCTCTGAGAGCCAGCATCACGTAAAAAATCACCCCAACACCCGCCAGGTTTTTGCTCGCAAAACGGTCACCGACAAGGTTCGGATTAACAATCACATCGGCGGTGGGCAGTTCTTCACCCGGCAAATGGTGGTCTGTAACAAGCACCGTCATACCGAGCCCCTGAGCCGCATGTACACCGTCAATGCTGCTGATGCCGTTATCCACTGTTACGATAATATCGGGCTGCTGCATTGCCGCCATGCCAACGATCTCTGGCGTTAGGCCATAGCCGTACTCAAAACGGTTCGGCACCAAGTAACTGACGTTGTCTAAGCCAAAAGCGCGCAATGCTCTAACGGCGACCGCCACGCTGGTCGCCCCGTCGGCATCGAAGTCGCCTACGATCATGATGCTGGCTTGCGCAATAACCGCTTCTGCCAATAATTCTGCAGCATCTTCGACGTGTCCAAGAGTGGCCGGCGGCAGAAGAGTTGCAAGGCCGTAATTGAGCTTGTGCCGAGGATCTAGATCGCGCGCTGACAGCACGCGATTGACCACAGGATGCAAACCCTCAATATTGAGATTGTTGATTGCATTGCGACGCTCTAAAGCGAAACTTTGGTCAGACATAATGTGTGCGGTTGGTAGTCAAAAAGTTAGACGATCAGCATGTAAGTAGAAAGAGAATTGGCTTAAGCCAATTGCCGCAGTATACCGCGCGCGGGCGTTCACTGTTTGGCCTGTAATCCAAAAATGATCCGATTTAGGACATTTATTGAGTATGAATATCAAAGCCAGTTCCAGCTTTGCTGACAGCATGTCTAAGAGGATTGCAATAGCACATTTTTCTATTTTTCATGGCATACTTACCGCCATAAAAAATTGATTAACGCTCTAATTTCATCGCTGAAATTGAGTTGGTCAAGTTGAACAAGAATAACGACGCGGGTTTCCGCGCAGCACACTGTGAATCAATGCTCCACGCGCTAGACATGCAGAATTGCTAGCGCTTTTTAACGCAAGGATCAAAGCAGACACAAACACTATGCACACTGTCGAAAAAAATCAGAATCGCGACCTTTTTAGTGACATCGAACGACGAGCTAATAACTTGTCACTTAACGGCAACAAACACCCGTTTAAATGGCATCAAAAGATCAAAGGTCTAATTGATCCTAGCGCAATCGAAGCTAGGCGAAAGGCGCTTAGCCGTTTGTCGGTTGATGACTACGTGTCGGCTGTGCTCGATCCTGCGGAGTCCGTTACGCGCCCGAGTGCTACTGCGATTACGAACCTGTTCAAAGGTCACATCCATAACGAGTTTCGCCTTGGCCCGCTTTACAGTGTTGAAATCAGTCTAGAACATGATGGTGAGGTGCGCCGCGTGGGCATCATCGCCCAGGACCGAACCGTGAATAACGGCGTTTGGGGTCCAGAGCACCATCTGGAGGCTTGTCGCTTAGCCAGCGAGTACAACCGCAGAGCGCTGCCCATAGTTACGTTTATGGATACGCCCGGAGCAGACGCAAGCACCGAAGCTAATCAGGCCAATCAAGCGCATTCGATCTCGCGTTTGATTGCCGTGATGGCGGCCGCGAAGGTACCCACTATCGGCATCATTTATGGTTTGGGTTACTCTGGCGGTGCGATACCGTTAGCCACAACGAATTTAGTATTTTCGGTTCGCCATGCGGCGTTCAACACCATTCAACCCAAGGGCCTTGCCAATATTGCACGACAATACAATTTATCTTGGCAAGAAAGCGCACGGTATGTTGGTGTGTCACCACCTGAACTGTTTCGTAAAGGTGTGATCGATGGTGTTATCGACTGGGATGCAACTGACGAGGGCGCGGGTGACAAATACCCTGACGCACTGGTGACCGCTATCATGAGCGGTATTCAAGAGACCGAATTGCGAGCCAAAGCTGAGGTTCTGAGCAACCCGCTGATCAGCGCACATTACACTGATTCTGTGCGCACCGAAAAAGTCCACAAGGCGTCCTTAGAAGCCTTGCAAAAAGACGCCAACTTCTCGATCAATGGTGCGATTACAGAGTATCCAAATGTCTACAGCCATGCGCTTATGTACCTGCGCAGCTTGGGCATGCGCTGCCGTATTCATAGCGCGACGGTTGAAACCTATGGCCGCCTTGCACAAAACGAGATCCCTAAGGGTGACTTGAGCGATCGTGTAAAGCTATTACGAAAAACGGCTTTTCAACAATGGTTAGATGACCCTGAAAAACTGGTCTATAACGAAAAGCTTTCCAAAGCCTGGGACGCACTCAAACAACGCCTTGAAGAGGTCGACTACGAGCGTAATAAGATTACCGCGCTGATCTTAGGTGACCCACAAAATAATTATCGCGTCGCGCAAAAGCACTTTAGCTTTGTGCTGTGCTTATACTTGTACAATCGCTGGAAATCAGACGCCTCATTTAATTTTGTTGAGATGGGCAAATTGATTAGCCAGGGTTCAAGCGCCAGTGAGCCGGCGCTCTCTCGTGAGGTCAAAGATTTAACCCTCCTTGATACGCTGCAAGAACCGTCTCTAAAAGATGTGTTGCTGGTTCAGTTCCGGAATATTCTTGCTTTCGACGCGCTGTATAACAACATCGTGACTAACTTTGGTGAGATTGCTGAGGAGTCAAAGGCTTTTCAGTCGCTGTCTGAAGAAACACTAAAAGGCATTTTAGACACGTCCTTAGAAAAGGTCACCAGCTCGGTCAGCGCAGATACGTCGGTAGACAGCGATGTGAAGTCTGAGTTTGCAAAATGGTTAGGTCACTTTGCCAAATACGACGGCAAAGGCGATTTTCTGGGCGATGTAGAGGAATGGAAACGAGTCAACTTTCCGCGGCTTTCTGAGTCGCTATTGGTTTTAATTACTTATTTCTTCGACACGCTAGTACCGCGGTTTATTGAGTCGCAAAAAGCCGGCAAGCCTTACAACGGTCAGGTAAACCCGGGCCGAATTGGTAAGCGCAAGGACTTTTGGAATCAACTCAATATTGCCTACCAAGATTTACGCGTACAACGCGTCCTTAGCCAATACAAACAAAAAAAATTAGCCACCGTTGCTGGTATTCAAGACGCGCTCTTTACTGAGTTCACTGAAACCAATGCCAACTTAATGAGCTCTGATCCGGTTTCGTTTCCAGGCTTTAGGCAGTCCATAGAAAAGGCTTTGAACAACAATGTCACGCCGTGCGGGGTTGTTACTGGTTTTGGCCAAATTAAATTAGACGAGTCTGGCGAAACGGCGAAAGTCGGCGCGTTAATTTCC
Organism: uncultured Gammaproteobacteria bacterium; assembly: GCA_964579235.1. GTDB lineage: Bacteria > Pseudomonadota > Gammaproteobacteria > Arenicellales > Arenicellaceae > Arenicella. Next base: position 966 of record CAZOIG010000478.1, on the reverse strand, counting down.
AATGTTGCGTTCCAAGCTGGTGCGTTTGACATGGCCGGCGCGGAGAAACTTTGCGCGCTGTTGGTGGATTGTGCCGAACGCGGTTTACCAGTCGTGTGTTTTGTGTCTTCGGGTGGAATGCAAACCAAAGAAGGCCCAAGCTCGCTGTTTTCAATGTCGATCGTGAACGACCGCATCACGCATTTCATTGCTGAGACGGGGTTACCTGTCATCATATTCGGTTTCGGTGATTGCACCGGTGGTTCACAAGCCAGTTTTGTAACGCACCCATTAGTCCACACCTACTATTTCAGCGGTACCGATATGCCGTTCGCTGGCCGCGTAGTCGTGCCAAGCTTTTTACCCACTATGGCTACCACATCCAACTACTTAGTTGATGTGCCGGGCGCAATGCAAGGTTTGGTCAAACATCCCATCTATGCCGACCTTGACGACAAACTACGTGAAGTCGACCCACAAGTTAGTATCCCAAGCGATACCGTCGGCCAAGTTGTAGAGAAAGTATTGTCGGGTGTGGCAACACTAGAACCTAAGGAACAAAGCCGCCAAGTATTTCATGCGCTCGATCTAATGGGCGAAATCAAAACCGTGCTGATTCACGCGCGTGGTTGTACTGCCGTAAAACTCATCCGAGTAGCGCAAGAAAAAGGCTTTAACGTGTTGCTGGTTCAATCTGATCCAGACATGGACTCGGCCGCATGCGATATGTTGCGTGAGCAAGACGAAGTGGTCTGTTTAGGCGGGCAAACTCCGGGCGAGAGTTACTTAAATGGCTTGTCGGTAGTGACTATCGCACGTAATCGTGATGTCGATGCTTTACACCCAGGCATTGGCTTTTTATCTGAGAACGCCGGATTTGCGCGACTTTGTCGTGCCAATGATTTGAACTTTATTGGACCCAAGGCGAGCAGCATGGACACCATGGGCAATAAGTCGAATGCGATCAGCACGGCGATGTCAAACGGG